>JAGRJB010000079.1 GCA_020442965.1 Pseudomonadales bacterium | reverse complement strand
CAACCGCCGCGCAGTATTCGATTGGTCTCGTCACCGTTCTCTTCAATAACAACAAGTTTCTGAATGTGCAGCGCCAGCAGAACGATTGGTTCGGCGGGCGGCAAATCGGCTCAGATCTCCGCAATCCCGACTTTGTCCGATACGCCGAGAGTTTTGGCGTACACGCGATGCGAGTAAAGTCTCCCGCTGAGCTGACGACCGCGATTCGTGCTGCGCTTGAGCGCAATCTACCGGCGCTCATCGAGGTTCCTTGCGGCGATATGGCAACCCCATGGCCGCACATCATCAAGCCGTCGGTGCGCGAAGGCTCTGCAGAGGCGTAGGCAAGTGACCGTCCAGACCTCCTCCAACGAACCCGATCCAGGATCGCCCGCGCCGAATCGCGAACTATTGTCGCTTGCGCCATTCCGCCAGGGAAAAGCGGCAGTCGCCGGCTTCGACAAACCCATCAAGCTGTCGGCTAACGAATCGCATCTGGGGCCATCGCCCGCGGCCATTGCCGCCTTCAGAGAATCGGCGCAGTCTTTAGCTAACTACCCGGACGGTGCGCAAACGCAACTGCGTTCGGCCATCGCTGCGACTTTCGCCTTGCCGGCGGAGAATATTGTCTGCGGCAATGGCTCGGATGAACTACTGCAACTATTGATCCGTGGGTACCTGCGTCCAGGCGATCAGATCGTTTTCAGCCGCTACAGCTTCGCGATGGCGATGGTGCACGCGACTGCGCAGGGCGCGACTTTGGTAATCGCCGATGAGCCGCAGCTTCGTCCAGATGCGAATGAGATTCTCGCAGCGGTTAACAAGAAGACCAGGATGGTTTTGCTGGCGTCACCAAACAATCCGGTGGGCCAGTACATCGCGGCCGATGAATTGTGGCGCTTGCATCGCGAGTTGCCACCCGATGTGCTCCTGGTCGTCGACAGCGCCTATGCGGACTATGTTGTAGCACCAGACTACGAGTGCGGCGCTGCGTTGGTAGCGGCCAGCTCTAACACCGTGATGACGCGCACTTTTTCCAAGCTGTACGGCCTGGCTGGTGCCCGTATTGGCTGGTGTTATGCACCGTCCAATGTTGTCGACATGCTGCAACGGATCCGGACACCGTTCAACGCCTCGACCGAAGCCATGGCGGCGGCGGCGGCGGCGGTGCTCGATGTGCAATACAGCGCACATGTGCGCGACTACAATGCTCGCGAGCTGCAACGCATTGCCGCCGCAGTCCGTGCCAATTTCGCCGGCGTGGAGTTCATTCCGAGTTTTGCCAATTTCTACCTGCTGCGCTTCGACAATGATCGGCACACGGCGGCCGGCGCTGCCGCTGCATTGGAGCAACGCGGAATCATTCCACGACCAGTTGGGGCAGGCGGGCCAGACCGTTGTCTGCGAATAACGGTTGGTTTGACCGCTGAGAACGACGCCGTTCTCGCGGTGTTGTCGGACTATCTTCGGTCTGGATGATGGGCCTGCGCGACTAACGACATGGCTACCACTGTGCATACGGTATCCGCGGCGACACGGCGCTTTCTCGAGAAGCCGCGGCCGTTCCTGCTGGACGGTGAATGGGTTTCGACTGCAGGGGCGCATCAGCACATCGCAGTTGATCCTGCAACCGGCGCAGCGATCGGCAGCTTTTTCGAGGCGCAGCCCGCGGATCTCGAGCGCGCAGTCGTGGCCGCTCGGCGTAGTTTCGATGACGGTCGCTGGCGGCTACTGACTCCCGCTCGTCGTCAGGAGATACTCTGGCGCGTAGGCGATCTGATTGCGAATGACGCAGCGCGACTGGCGGAGCTCGAATGTCTCGAAGGCGGCAGGCTGTTCCAACCCGCACTTCGGCATGAGATTCCACACGCAGCGGAGACGTTTCGTTACTACGCCGGGTGGTGCACGAAATTGGACGGACGCCTGTTCGATCCGTCCGTGCCGGGGGTCGATTTCCATGGCTACGTCCGCCACATGCCGGTCGGCGTGGTCGGCCAGATCATTCCCTGGAACGGGGCGCTGGTCGCGGCGAGCTGGAAGCTGGCGCCGGCCCTTGCGGCGGGATGCTCGATCATTCTGAAACCTGCCGAATTGTCGACGCTGGCGGTCTTACGCCTTGGTGAACTGCTGCTCGAGGCCGGCGTGCCTCCTGGTGTCGTCAATATTCTGCCTGGCCGTGGGCGTATTCTCGGGCAGATGATCGCGACGCATTGCGACATCGATAAGGTGGCGTTTACCGGCTCTACCGCGGTGGGAAAACAACTACTAACCGCTGCCCAAGGTAACTTGAAGCGTCTTACGCTCGAGCTTGGCGGCAAGTCGCCAACGCTGATATTTGCGGATGCGGACTTGTCCACGGCAATCCCGGGCGCGGCGGGCGCGATCTTTTCGGGGGCCGGGCAGGTGTGTGTCGCAGGCTCCCGCATCTATGCCGAACGATCAATCTTCGAGCGGGTGTGCACTGGGCTGGTCGATGCAGCGGCGCGACTGCGCGTGGGTCCGGGTCTTGATTCTACATCAGAAATGGGTCCGTTGATTTCTGCCGCGCACCGATTGTCGGTCCACTCATTGGTGCTGGAGGGCGCGAAACGGTCAGCGAACGTACTGACTGGCGGCGCGCCGCAAGAGGGTTCCGGCTTCTTCTATCCACCCACCGTCATTGCCTGCGAGTCTGCCGACAATCCCGTTCTGCGCGACGAGGTGTTCGGCCCAGTGGTCACCGTGATGGCATTCGACGGCGAGGACGACGCGATTCGGCATGCCAACAATTCAGTCTATGGACTCGCAGCGAGTGTCTGGACCCAGAACCTCGCGCGCGCCCATCGGGCCGCGGGTGCGATACGCTCGGGAATCGTCTGGGTGAACAGTCACGGTATCCCGGAACTCAGTATGCCAATCGGCGGCATGAAGCAATCCGGGTGGGGCCGCGAGCACGGGATCGAAGGCCTGATGATCTACACCGAAGCCAAGTCGGTGATGATGCGCCTGTAGGCTGCTAGCGCCCGCTGCTCGCTGCTGCTGCAACCTCGCGGGCACCACACTGACAATAGTACGTGGCCACGCGCCAATGCCGTCTCGATCACCTCGCGATCAAGCCCCGGTGACACGATAAAGCGCGCAGCGGCAGCAGGCATTCGCGCGCCAGCGCTGCGCGGAAGCCAAGGCTCGCACTATGTAAAGATTGGGTCGTCACTACCAGGGCTTGTTGATATCGTTCTGCGTGTTTCGGTCGTTAGTGGAAAGACTGTCGCCACGTCCAAGCCGCTGGCGTAGCCAGAAGTACGGCAAGCCCAATACGAATAACAGCCCGGCCGGTGTTACGAGAATGCGACCAATGGTCTGAAACACTTCAGCGGCGGAGACTGTGATCTCGGTCTCGAGCGAGCTGCCAGCGCGGGACTGGAGCACCAGGTTATTGCCCTGACGGCGCACCGCGCCGATGCCGATATCGAGCGTCGCGAGCGCCGATCGAACCTTCACGTTGCTTCTCCGCTCAGCTGCACCATGATGGCTAGCTCTTGCGCAGCGTGCCGCGATCTTGCGCGCTCTTGACGCGACGTGCGTGCTGTTCAGCCATATCGTCGACTGTCATACCGGCCGGCGGCATGAACTGGCCGCGACCATAGATATCCCGGAACACTTCTTTGACTGGCCCCATCTTGTCTGCAAGCGTACGCGGTGGTTTGCCACTTGGGAATTGGTTTGGCGGATACATCGGCTTGTCGTAGATCTGGCGGAACCCCTCGGTTCTGAGATCCACCCATGTATTGTGGTTGCAGCGCGACCGGTGTTCGCGCAGCGATTCGATATCGATCGTCGCGGCGAGCACCTGTTCCTGCGGGTAGGGTGCGTGACGCATCATCATGCCCGTGTAGTCGATCGCGAAGGATCCGCCTGGACAGAATGCCTTTGGGTAGTAAGCGTAGTCCACTGTTCCCCAGTTGGACCCTAACACGTAGGCCATGTTGTCGTGCGCACGCGTGCGCCGGGTGAACACCCAAAAATCCCAGGGTTCCGACACACCTTCGAATTCCTGTAGGGCGACCGGGTGACAGATGACTTCGCAACCGTTGTAACCAAGCGCGCGCGACACTTCCGGTGTACAACCATCATGACAAGTCATCGTGCCGAGCTTGCCGATATCGGTGTCGATGACGGGGAACAGCGTCTTGATGTCAGTGCCGAACGCGGCGCGATATTCATCGAGCATATCGTGCGGTGAAGTGCCGAGTCCGATGGAGGCGGGGATGTGCCATTTGTGGTAACGGAGTGCCAGCTCGCCATCGGGCCCGATGATGAACGCCGTATTGAACCAGCGATCGGGAAACTGCGGGACCTTTTCGACGATGCCGCCGCCGGCAATGTACAAGCCATATTCGCGCGCTTTGTCGGATAGCGCCTTGAATTCGGGGCCGTCGAACGTAATCGCCTTCTTCATGAAGCTATCGATGCCGTGCTCACCCTTCCCCGGAGTCGTCACACCTTGCATGAAATACTCTGGGAGCACGACCAGGCGGGCCGGCAGCTCCCATTGATAACCGACACCAAAGTCGATCATCTGCATTACGCGATCGAGATTCTGTTTGATCTCGCCGCGATCCTCGGCCACACGCACGTGTGGCTGCATGATCAGCGCCGTGTATTTCTCAATCTTTTTCATGGTCAATCTCCGGATGTGATGCTGAGCCTCAGAAGTCCGCGGGTTTCAGACCCATATCATCGAGCATCACTCGCGCGGTGATGGTGCCCATCGCTGAAATGCCGCCGCCGGGATGACAGTGAGGCCCCGTCATGTACAGCTGGCGGATCGGCGAACGGTAGTGAGCATAACCGGGAAACGGACGAAAGTACCCGAGCTGCGCGGCGATGCGTTCACCGCCGTTTGTCGTACCGTCCACGAAGCTGGGGTTCGCGGCTTCGAGTGTTTCGCGCGTTTCCACGTAAGAGCCGAGAATGGTCGATTCGTTGATGTTAGGGGCGTATTGCTGCAGCTTGCGCAAGAGCGTATCCCGCGCATACGACTCGCCGATCTCCGCCCACGTTCGCCCGTCCGCTAACCAGTTGGACACGAACGTGTCGAGGATCAGTGTGTGTTTGCCAGGGGGCGCGCGGCTTGGATCAAGACGTGTCCAGCAGGCACACCACAAGAATGGATCGGAGGGCGGAATACCGAGCGCGATTTCCGCATAGAAGCGGATCATCTGCTCGGTGGAGTCGACGATGCGATGGAACAGGCAGCGCGTCATGTCTTCGCCGTTCAAGAAGCGCGGCGGCTCGCTGAGCGCCAGGTGAATGCGACAGATGCTGATACGTCCGAACGAAAAGCCCTTGACCATGCGCACGAAATCCGGCGCCAGTTTGTCCTCACCGACGAAGTTCAAGAATGTCTGTTTCGGCTCGAGCGCCGAGACGACTGCGCGGCGGGCGAGAATCTGGCGGCCGTCCGCGAGCTGTACGCCGGTGGCACGGTTGTCCTCGACCAAGAACTGCGATATGGCGGCGTCCGTCATCACCTTGCCGCCGTGAGCTTCGATATAGCGGGCCATCGAATTAGGTAGCTCCTGACTGCCACCTTCGGGGATCGCCTGGCCGTAGACATGGATCGCGGGGATCATGATGTAGAACGACTGGCCGGCGCCTTCCTGCTCGGGCAGCACTTGCGGTGCGAGAGCCCAGTTGAGCATCACGGCTTTGATGAAATCGTTCTCGAAATTCATTTCCACCCACGCACGCGCGGATAGTGAGAATTCTTGCAGGCGACGCAGTCCGTCGTGACTGGTCTCGAGTGCACGCGCCATGGTTGAGGGCGGCGACGGCGGCGAAAAGAATGCTTTGATGAAGCCGTCACGGATCAGCGCAAAATCATCATGCACCTTGCGATAGCGGTTCGCATCGGCTTGAGAATATTGGGCGATCGACTCGCAAGTCTTTTCGATCGACTTGTAGATGATGATTCCGGGTCCACCGGTACGATCAGGGTGTCCGGTTATATGGTCCTCGGGAACAAGATACTTCAGACCAAACTGCTCGAGTTCCGGCTGGATGGATTTGAAATCGGCATTGCACTGAATCCAGACGTGCGAAGAACCGAACAAATCGTGCTTGAATCCAGGAACTGTCACCTCGCGCGTGACCGCGCCACCGCCGACCCACGGGTTGCGTTCAACCACACAGACGGTAAGCCCCTCTCTGGCCAGTACCGCCGCGCAGGCGAGCCCGTTAACACCGCCACCGGCTACGACAACGTCAAAATCCGCCATGTGAATCCTGTTGAATGAACGGGCGCGGTACCTCGAGCTGCAGCGTACTCGCGCTCGATTATCGGTCGCGAACTTCCAGCTACGATTGATACTTCCTTATCCGCGAATCAATTCTACTCATGGGCGCCGTTGTGCTGATGCACTAGGATCGCAGGTATGGCGCAACTTTGCGCCGCATGAAGCATGGGGGCTCGCATGCCGGTCATCTCCGCCGACAATCTAACGGCGCTGGCAGCTGTGTTGTTCGCGCTCGCCTGGCTCGGCTTCTGGATCGATCGGCAGCCGATCGCCAGCAAAATACCGGGCGTACCATGGGTCATTGGCACCGGCCTGATACTGTCGAACAGCGGTGTCATTCCGATGGAGTCGGCTGCGTACGGTTTCGTCGGCCAGTTCATGTTGCCGCTCGGCGTCGCCCTGTTGCTCTACAAGGCCAATCTGCGATCCATTTTCAAACAAGGTGGCTGGGTGTTGCCGGCGTTCCTCGTGGCATCGATCGGCTTGAGCCTCGGTGCGATCGCGGGCTTCTACATTTTCGATCTGGGTGATGCCGGCGCAAAAATTGCTGGTACCTACACGGGCGCTTTTATCGGCGGCGTCGTCAACTTCGTTGCGGTCTCACAGGCCGTGGGGATGACACCCACGGAGTTCAGCGTGTCGCTGAGCGCGAGCGCGCCAGCCAGCATCATAGGACTGCTGGTATTGGTTGCGCTGCCTTCGATCGCCTTTATCCGGCGACATTTCCCTTCACCGATCATTGATGCAGCGGAACAACCGACCGACGCTGTGGCGGCGGAGGTACATCCAAACTTTCGCCTTGATCATATTGCGGGGGCATTGGCTATCGGCCTTGCCATCAACGCAGCGGCTCTCTTGATCTCATCCCGGCTGGGGATCGAGACTTACAATCTCTTTGTGGTGACCGTGATCACGGTGGCTCTCGCCAATCTCATGCCGCGATTTTTTGGTGCGTTGGAAGGCGATTTCGCGCTCGGGATGCTGTGCATGTATGCCTTCTTCGCGATGATCGGCGCGGGAACGGATGCCATCGGCTTCATCAAGTCGGCGCCGATTCTCTTTGTCTATTGCACGTTCTTGCTCGGTATCCAGTTCCTGGTCGTACTGATCGCTACCAAGATCTTCAAGTGGGACCTGGCTGAGGCTCTGATCGGCTCGGCAGCCGCGATTGTGGGGCCGGCCGTTGCGGCAGGTGTCGCGACGGCGAAGGGTTGGCGCGCACTGATTACGCCGGCAATCGCTGTCGGCATGCTTGGCTACGTGATCGCGAATTTCGTCGGCGTCGTGGTGTTTCGATTACTCAAGTAATGTTGTTAGTCGCTAGCGTCGGACGTCGACGAGCTCGGCCTGAAGCACGTACTCGATGTCTCGCGCCGCGAACGGACTGGCATCACCCCGGATGCTGTGTTTTAGCGCGCACGACGCTGTGCCGAAATCGACGATTTGCTGCGGCGTCAGCCGCCGGTCGACTGCGTGGATCACACCCGCTGCAAAGGCGTCGCCGGCGCCAATCCGATCTACGATTGGCTGCAGTGTCAGCCTGCGACTAGCCACCACGGTCGTTCGATCTGCGTAGTAGCCCTCCAGTTCATGATGATCCGAGCCGCAAACTTTTCTGTGAGTAGTGGCGATCATTCCAAGATCAGGACACTGATCGAACAAGTAGCGAGCAGCGTGCGCGAATGCATCGTGCGGTGGCTGCGCACCGACGTCGTGTCCGAACAACTGTGCAACGTCGCGTACCCCGGCGAACAACAGCTGCGGTTGGCGAGCAAGTTCACCTAGTACCTTTTTCGCCAGCGCTTCGCGCCCCGCCCAGAGGTTTGGCCGAAAGTTGCAGTCAAACGAGATTCTGGTGCCGAGGCGCTTTGCGGTAGCGAGCGCATCGACGAGCGCGTCATGCGCTGATTGACTCAGGGCTGGCGTAATGCCGCTAACGTGCAACCAATCGGCACCGCGCAACAATTCCGGCCAGTCGTAGGCGGACGGCTTGATTTCAGCAAAGGCCGATCCGGCGCGATCGTAGATCACTTCGGCAGGGCGCAACATCGCGCCAGAATTGAGGAAATACAGGCCGAGCCGCCCACTGACGCGCTGGATTGCTGCGGTCCTTACGCCGTGTCGCTGCAGTTCCCGCACACAAGCTTGCCCGAGTACGTTGTCCGGTATGGCCGAAACCATCGTGACGCCATGTCCTAGGGCCGCCAGTGCAACGGCTACGTTGGCTTCCGCTCCACCTACGAAGCCCTGCAAGGCGGAAGAATGCAGCAACGGCTCGCTGTCGGGTGACCCGATGCGCAGCAGCAGTTCGCCAAAACAGACAATGTTAGCCATTGGTCCCAATCCTAACCGCTTGCCGCAGTCGTTGCAGATCGTTGTGTCGGGTAGGTAGATCGGGACGAGGGGCCGCCAGACGGAGGTCGCGCAGGATTTCGAGCGCACGAATGAGTACCGGGAGCGGCGGACCGCTCGCGGTCACTGATTGCAAGTGCCGGGCATCGACGGTCGCCGCGGGGCCTTCGATGAATCTCGCGACGAGTTGATCGTGATGCTGTGCCGCGGTCTGGCCGAACAACCGACACACTTCGAGATACGCCGCCGCGTTGTCTTGAAACCAGGGATGGCGGGATTGCCTTGAGTCGAGCAACACCAGGAATTCGTCCAGCAGACTCCGCCTGCTCATACAGTCGCGCAGCCGAGCCTGATCAGCTGGCAACAGGAACAACATCTTGTCGACCAACAGCTGTGCATAGTAGGTATCACTCGCCTGGCACAGGCCCAGCAGCAGGTCGATCTCGTTGATGCCGGAAAAGTCGCCGGCGTTGGCGCCACGATACTCCAGACGGCCTACCCGATAGGGCTTGTAATAAGGGCGCACACTGAAGAAGAATCGCTCGACGTTGAGCTGCGTGTACAACCGCTCGTTGCAGCGAACTACGTCACGCAGGGCATTACGAGCGTCCGTAAAAAGGATGTCGGCAGACGGGTTCGTCACGCCGAGCGGTACGACGCGAGCAAGTGCGTCGGCGGTACGCTGGAAGCAGAGAATGCCGCGCGTGTTTTCATCGAGGAACAAGTGTTCGTCGGGAAGCGAAGTGAAACTCCTGCGCATGCCGCCAATCGCCAAATTGTGTGTCGAGAGATGGGCAGTTGCGAATCGGGGCGCGACGCCGAGCGAAGCGCCGACGTGCAGCGCGAGCGATGACGCTTCGGGAAATGGTGAGCGTTCTTCGGTCGCCGGGTTGGTCAATTCGTGACGGCGCAGTGCGCCCAAATACAGCCCAACAGAGCCGAGCACGTTGAACCCGCTGTCAAAGCCCTCGCCGGTATTTCCTTCCCGCAGCAGCGCTGTGACAAAAGTCCTGCCTTCGTCGCGCAGTTGATGCTTGAGGCGGTCACCGATGCCAGCTACGTTCGCGCGGTCATTCTGCTCGAAGTAGAGATCCTCGAGCGCGGTGTTCAGTTCAACGAAGCGCGTGCGTATCCATCGATCGAAGTCGTCCGCGTTGCTGCTCATGTATCTGAGGCCCGTGCCTTGTCCGTTAGCGGCGCAGTGTTCGCAATACGTCTGCCAACGCGCGAATTTCGTCGTGCGTGTTGTAGTGCACCAAGGACACGCGCACGGCGCCGCTGTCGACCGGCACGCCCAGTCGTCGCATCAGACGTGGCGTGTAGAGATGGCCGTCCCGGATACCGATGCTCGCCGCAGCGGCAGCATCCGTGACAGACGCCGGTGCTACGCCTTCGATGTTGAAGCAGAACGTCGGTACACGCGAGGACACGAGGGAGCGCTCGACCACGCCATAAATTGTGGCACCGCAGCTGTGCAAACACTCGAGCATTTGCCGCGAGAGTGCTTGCTCGTAGGTCTGTATCGCGGTCATCGCTTGCTTGAGTCGGTTCGCACGAGATGCGGCAGCGCCGGATGGCACACCGATGCGCCCGCCCAGTTGTTCCAGGTAGCCCACTGCCGCGTCCATGCCGGCGATATTCTCGAACACTAGCGTTCCGGCTTCAATCTTGCCGGGGGGTTCGTCGGGAATGAAATCCTCGCGAAATGTCGGCATTCGTTGCAGTAGTTCATAACGGCCCCACAGAAATCCCATGTGCGGCGCGAAGGCCTTGTAGCCAGAACACACGAGGTAGTCACAGTCGAATGCTTGTACGTCGATCGGGCCGTGTGGGCTGAAATGTACGGAATCGAGGAAGACTTCGGCGCCGCTTCGATGCGCAATGTCCGCCACCGCTCGCACGTCGACCAGCGTGCCGAGGGCATTGCTCGCGACCGTGCAGGCGACGAGGCGCGTGCGTTCCGACACCAATGCTCGCAAGTCATCGACATGCAACGCGCCATCGGCGCGGACCCGCCACCATTTGAAGGTGGCACCGAATCGCTCGAGTGCCAGCCAGGTGGCGATGTTCGCCTCGTGGTCGAGATCTGTGACGATGAACTCATTTCTCGTTCTGTTAGTCTGGTCTTTGGCGCCGACAAGAGTCTGTCCAATCGCGAGACTAACAAGGCGGATGAACGAAGTCGCGTTCATGCCAAACGCAATCTCATTCGGCTGGTAGGCGTTGATCAATGCCGCCACGCTCGCACGGGTTCGCGCGAGCATTGCGTCGACGGCGACACTGCGCGGGTATCGACCGCCGCGCTGAACATTGCGTTCCGTCAGGTGCTCCACGACCGCATCGAGCACCACGCGCGGCACCTGCGCGCCCGCCGCATTGTCGAAGAAAATGGACGACGGGTCCCGTTGTAGAGCTGGAAACTCCTGCCGCAGATCCGCGACCGGGAGAGAGGAATACTCGGACGTGACTGTCTCCAACTGCGAATTCACTTTGGTGGCTCCTGCTGAGACTGCGGTTTATTGTTAGTCGCTGGGTTGATCGCTGGGCGCAGGACACCATCGGCGCCCCTTGCAAGCGGCATGGATCGCGTCGGCAGTGGGGCACCGGGCGCTTCGGCGATTGTCAGCCCGTGGGGCCAGCTCGCTGGTGCGACGGCAATATAACGAGCGAATCCGCCCGTACCGCCCTCTGGTTTTGCGAAACCGATCAGGATGAGCGCGCCCGCCTCTGGCACCAGATCGAGATTCATGACGCCTTCCGCCTGCGCGAAATTGTGGCGTAGTAGCCATGACTCGCCCGCAAAATCCGGCGTGGAGTCCGTGTCGAGTGGTTCGTGCCCATGCATTAAGATCTGGCGTTCGAGATGCAAGAACTTGAGGACGACTAGCGAGACGCCCGGAAACGGTCGTGCCACGAAACGTGCGCTATCGGTCCACTTCTTCGACCAGTCCGAGCGGAACATCACCACTGACCCCGCCGGGATGCGGCCGTGTTGTCGCTCCCACTTGCGGACGTCCGCGACGCTTGCCTGATAACCCGGATCTGCGGCGACTTGCGGTGCAATATTGATGACGACGAGCGGCCGAATCGCAAAGGTAGGCGGCAGATCGCTGATGGTCGCACCGTATGCGTTCCAATGAGCAGGCGGATCGAGCTGCGTCCCTACCTGATCCGTTGGGAACTCGTAGGCCGTGATGCCGACGCCGTGTTGCTGGTAGGTGAATGGGGCTCCCTTGGTGATGAGACCCGGCAGGGAGACATCTGCACGTGCGGCGGAGACTTTCAGTTCGGCGAAGCCGACGCCGCGCGGTTGACCCGGCGCGAACGCGTGCGTGAGATCGATGTATCTGGCGGACTGCAACGACTGCTGATACAGCGTCCAAAGCGTGCGGTCCTCTGCTCGCGTAACGTTCGCGGCACGCAGCATTGGCGCACACAGGAGGCCCAGCAGCGACATTAGCGATGCTCGCAACCGCAGGCGATCGCGACGAGTCGGAATCGAAATCACATGCTGTAGTCGAGCCACTTCATGCGATTCAATCATAGCGCGTCGCGAGGCGCTCAACCTAACGTGGCGCGGCGGCAACGCGAGGACCGCGTTAGGCCCAAAGGCCTAATAATCAGCTGTACACTCTGGGTCGCGATTTGCAAAGTACGCCACGCATGATCGAATCAGCGCCAGTATCCGAGCCGATCGTGGCTCGGCCGAAACCGTATCTCGTACAGCTCAAAGCTGGACAGGTCTATTTCTGGTGCCGGTGTGGTCGATCGCGCAATCAGCCGTTCTGTGATGGGTCCCATAAGGGCACGGGACTCCTGCCGCTCAAGCACGTAGGCGCCGTCGACGGGGAGGAAGTGCTCTTTTGTGGCTGTAAACAGACGCGCGGCGCGCCATTCTGCGACGGCGCACATACCAATCTGCCGGGGGGCGCGCTACTCGATGACCCCAACAGCGAGGAAAACCGCAAGGTGCCGTTGGTCGCTGCGGGCGCCGATGGCCGTGCGCATCTGGACGGGGGCTGCCAAGTTTGCACGCCGCAAGCGGTCGCACTCGAGACGCGCGGCGGGCTGAGCTTTCGTCAGTTGATTGCCAGCGAGAGCGGCGCACAGTATCAGGCTCTCTACTACCTACGCGTTGCAATGCCGGGCTCGCCGGTCTTCAGTTGCGGCGATCGTCACGCGGTTCTGATGACCACCGCGGGGCGCGGTTCGATCGTGATTTCCGGCGAGAGATTTTCCGTTCGTGCTACCGACGGCATCTATGTGCGACCGGGTGAAGCGATGCAGCTTGTGCCGGACGCGGGTCAGGTACTCGAGTGCGTGTTATCAATTGCACCTCTAGGCACGATCGAATGGCTTGACTCCATGCCCGCAAATTTCGATTCCGTCAATTCGCAGCGCGTTGCCAGCGTTGATCCGGCGCAACGCTCGGTGATGGGTCCGCGCTACTTCCAGTGCCTGGTCGACAAGACGCTGGGCTCTGACATGGTCACACAGTTCATCGGGCACATTCCGTACTCCAAGGCGGCTCCGCATCGGCATCTGTACGAAGAGACCCTGATCGTCTTGTCGGGCGAAGGGTGCATGTGGACCGAGAGCCGCAAGGCAACAGTTCGTGCGGGTGATGTTATTTTCCTGCCGCGCAAGCAAGTTCACTCACTGCAGTGCACGGCCGAGAACGGCATGGACGTCGCCGGTGTTATCTATCCGGGTGACAATCCCAGCATTAACTACTGATTCAAGCGCCTGCCTGGGCGCAATTCCAAACTACGCGTACGGGGGTGCACGTGATTACTTCATCGCGGACGAATTCTCTCGTTCTGAAGATTCTTGTTAGTGGCGGGCTGGCATATGTTGCCATTGCCGCACCGGCGCGCGCCGCTGATACGCCAGCGACAGGTACGGTGCTGCAAGAGGTCACCGTGACCGCGAGCAAACGCGGTGAGGAGTCTGCGCAGGATCTACCGGAAGCCATCCAGGCGATTTCGGGCGCGCAGCTGCAGAGCAAGGGTGCGGTCGAGTTCAGCGATTTC
>JAGRJB010000078.1 GCA_020442965.1 Pseudomonadales bacterium | reverse complement strand
TCGACGGGCAGGGTAACTGGGGCTCGGCAGACGATCCCAAGAGCTTCGCCGCGATGCGCTACACGGAATCGAAGCTGACGCGCTATGCGGAGGTATTGTTAGGCGAGCTGTCCGACGGCACGGTCGATTGGCAACCGAATTTCGACGGCACGCTCGAGGAGCCGATGTTTCTGCCGGCGCGTTTGCCCAATCTGCTATTGAACGGCACATCCGGGATCGCCGTCGGCATGGCGACCGACGTACCACCGCACAATCTGCGCGAGATCGTGCAGGCCTGTCTGCACCTGCTCGACGATCCCGAGGCCCAGACTCGCACCCTGATGAAGTACGTCAAGGGGCCGGACCTGCCGACCGGTGGTGAAATCATCACGCCGCGCTCGGACCTCCTCGCTATCTACAATACGGGCAACGGTAGTTACAGAGCCCGCGCTACCTACAGCGTCGACGACGGTAACGTCGTGATCGACCAGTTGCCGTATCAGGTGTCGGGCAACAAGGTACTTGAGCAGATCGCGCAGCAGATGCGCGACAAGAAATTGCCGATGGTGGAGGACCTGCGGGACGAGTCGGATCACGAAAATCCCACTCGACTCGTCATCGAGCCCAAGAAGAAGACCGATATCGATCAACTGATGGCGCACCTATTTGCGACCACGGATCTTGAGCGTAACTACCGCGTCAATATCAATGTGATCGGCCTCGATGGTCGGCCGCGTGTGATGGGGCTGCGCGAGCTGCTGACCGAGTGGTTGCAGTTTCGCACGCAGACAGTTACTCGACGCCTGGAGTACCGCCTCGCCAAGCTCGACAAGCGGCTGCATATACTCGATGGCTTGTTGATCGCGTATCTCAATCTCGACGAGGTGATCCGCATCATCCGCCGCGAAGACGAGCCGAAGCCCGTCTTGGTGCGGCGTTTCAAGCTCACGGAAGAGCAGGCCGAGGCGATCCTCGAGACCAAGCTGCGTCACCTCGCCAAGCTCGAGGAAATGAAGATTCGCGAAGAGCAGAAGAAGCTCGCCGCGGAGCGCGATGAAATCCAGGGAATTCTGCGGTCGAAAGCCAGGCTCAAGAAGCTGATCGCGTCGGAGCTCGAAGCGGACGCGGCCAGGCACGGCGACGATCGTCGCTCCAGACTTGTCGAGCGTGAAGCTGCGCAGGCGATCGACGCAACCGAGCTGATCGCCAATGAGCCCGCCACGGTGGTCGTGTCGACCGGTGGCTACGTCCGCTCGGCCAAGGGCCACGAGATCGATCCGCGCGCGCTGCAATACAAGACGGGCGACGCCTACCAGCATTCGGCGCGCGGTCGCAGTGTGCAAAACGCGGTGTTTGTCGATTCAACCGGCCGTGCATACAGCCTGATCGCACACACATTGCCCTCGGCGCGTGGCTTGGGTGATCCGCTGTCGTCGCGTGTCGATCCTCCGGATGGCGCCCGGTGGCGCGGCGTCATGATGGGCGAACCCGAGGACTTGTGGTTGGTAGCGACGGACGCTGGTTACGGCTTCACCGTTCGCTTGAAGGAAACATATACGCGCAACAGGGCGGGTAAAGTGCTGCTCAAGGTGCCGGACGGCGCGCTTGTCTTGCCACCTGCACCTGTCACCGACGAGAAGGCGCTAGTAGCCGTTTGTTCGAAAGACGGCAAGCTGTTAGTGTTTCCGGTCAAAGATGTGCCGGAGCTGGCGCGCGGCAAAGGTAACAAGCTATTCGATATCCCAGCGAAGAAATTTGCGGCGCGTGCCGACTATCTCACTGGCATGACTGTGGTCGCGCCAGACAAATCGCTAGTCGTGCGTTCGGGCGAGCGCAAGATGACGATCGCGTGGAAGGACCTCAAGGCCTATCGTGGTGCGCGAGCGCAGCGCGGGTCGGTGTTGCCGCGCGGCTGGCGGTCAGTCGAGCTGCTCGAAGTGGATTGACTCCGGGGAAAAGCCGCGATCAAACATGCCTTCACCAAAGGAGTCGGCTCGAGCAGCGTCATCTGAGGAGGTGTCGCGCCAGCAGCAGCCGCTGCACGGCTGTTAGTGCGCATAGTACGGCGAAACCATACGCTATCTGCGGAAACCAGTCGGGGCGCAGCACGGCGACGATGAAGATGGCGATCGTCTCAGTGCCTTCCGCGAGTCCGTGCAGGTAATAAAAGCTCTTGCGCCCCTGCGCTTCGGTGGATAGGCCGCGCTTGGACGCGAGTGCAGCGAATGCGAGAAAGCTGCTGCCGGACAACAGAAAGCTCGCGAGCAGCGTTGCAGCGGGAGCGGTGAAGTCTGGCGCTGCGAACGCAAAGCCAAGTGGTATTGCGGCATAGAAAACGTAATCACCGACGCTGTCGAGATAGCCGCCAAAATCGGTTGGCCCGCGCTGTCTTGCAAGTGCACCGTCTAGTCCATCGAAGATTCGATTGAGAATGATCAGCAGCAGGGCGAGTCCGTAGCGCTGTGAGCCAATCGCGACACCTGCGAGCGCTCCGATGACGGCACCGACGATCGTTATGGCGTTTGCCGTCAATGGCCCGCCGGCCAGCAAACCTGCAGTGGCGCGCAGTGGCGGTTCGATGAGCGGGCGCATCCAACGGTCGAGCATGCAGCGAATGCTGCAGGCTCGTCGCCCGACTGTCGAGACCAAGTTGGTCTCTGTCCTGTAGTGGCGCCCTGGTGGCATTGGTCCCCTGGTCCGTCCGAGCGCGACGGAGTTGATCGTCTGGTCGTCGCTCGGCACCTACGGGACTGGCTTTGCAATCGCGACGGCGAGGCACACTTCGTCGGTGACCTTGACCAGCGGCATATTCTCGGGTCACAGCGCTTGCGTTGGTGGCGCCGCGCGTTTGCGTGAGCATCCAGCAGTTAGCGTGCCCGGCCGGCTGCAAGTGCGATTGTCATCCGGCTCTGCGGTCGGCATCATGGATCATGCCGGCACCGGGAGGCCACGATGCGATTTTCTGACCATCGGACGATTTTTTTGCAGCTGCTGGTTGGTCTGCTGCTAGTTGCCGCGCGCGGCGCGGGTGCGCAACCAGGCGAACCGTGTGCGGAGCTCGCCCAGCAGGATTTTTCCGACGTCCCCGATGCGCCGGCGCAGATCGTTCGCGCGACCCGCGCGGCCGATGGCGACCAGCACGAGACTTGCCGAGTCCGCGGTTACATCGCGCCGCGGATCGAGTTCGAGCTACTGCTGCCGGTGGGCGGCTGGAACGGCAAGTTGTTGCACAAAGGTTGCGGCGGCTTTTGTGGTTCGCTTGCACATCTGTCCGCCTGTGAGGGACCGGCCGCTCAGGGGTATGCCTGCATAGTCAGTGACATGGGTCATGCCTCCACGGCGACTGACGCCAAGTGGGGCTACAATGATTTGCAAGCAGAGTTCGATTTTTCGTTTCGGGCGACCTACGTCACAACCGTCATTGGGCGCGCGATCACGAGTCGTTACTACCGCAGCGCTATCAAGCGCGCGTACTTCGACGGCTGCTCGACGGGCGGGCGACAGGCGTTGATGGCCGCGCAACGTTTTCCAGAGCAATTCGACGGGATCATCGTTGGCGCGCCGGCCGTGAGCGAATCAGGCGGCGGCGTCCCCGGTATCTGGGCCATGCGCACTCTCGCACGCGCGGGTGACCCCGGTCGCTCGGTACTCTCGGCGGCCGATGTGCAGCGACTGCACGCGGCCGTACTGGCACGTTGCGACCAGCTCGATGGGCTCGAAGACGGAATTCTCAACGATCCTCGGGATTGCCGGTTCGATCCCGCTGAACTCAGCTGCGGCGCGGCCGGCCCGAGCAATTGCTGGAACGCTGAGCAAGTCGAGGCCGCTCGAAGGCTCTACGATGGCCCGAGGGATTCGCGCGGACGGCGCCTGGCTCCCGGTGGCCTGATGCCGGGTTCCGAGTCGAATTGGGTTCCTGCGTATGTCGCGAAGGACGGTGCACTCGGCTACTTCGGTCCGTTCATGGCCGATCTGCTGCGCTACCTATCGTTTGCGGAAGATCCCGGGCCGGCCTTCACGCTCGATCAATTCGATTTCGATCGGGATCCGCAGCGTTTCCTGTCGCTCGCGCAGTTGTTCTACGCGTCTTACAACCCCAATCTGCGGCGCGCCCGCGATCATGGCACCAAAATCATCCAGTATCATGGCTGGAGCGATCAGTCGATCTGGCCCGGAATCTCGACCGACTACTATGACCTCGCGACGACGAGCATGGGCGGTCGCAAGGCGACGCAGGAATTCTATCGGCTATTCATGGTGCCCGGAATGAATCATTTCCGCGGAGGCGTCGGCGCCACCGAGATTGACTATCTCACGGCCCTCGATAGCTGGGTCGAGATGGGTGAGGCGCCGGCGTCGCTCCTGGGCACCCATCGGGTCGACGGCGTGGTGAAGTTTCAGCGGCCCGTTTTCCCGTATCCGGCGCGGGCGAAATACTTGAGCGGGCGCGATCCAGACGCCGCGACAAGTTTCGTGATCGAGCCTGGGACCAAAAAGCGGCGCGCAGACCCAAGCGACTGAGTGGAACGGGCAGTGGCGCGCCGAGTGCTACCCGGCGGCGACGATGCCGACCACGGCGCCTGTCATCATCGACACCAGGTTGCCCGCTAGCCAGGACTTGAAACCCAGGCTCGCGATCTCACGACGGCGGTCGGGGCATAGCGTCGTCAAAGTCGATACCAACAATCCGATACTGGCGAGATTGGCAAACCCGCACATCGCGTAAATCGAGATCAACATCGAGCGGGGCGAGAGACTGCCTGCTGGCAACGCTGCCAGCTCGAGATAGGCGACGTACTCGTTGAGAATCGCCTTGACGCCCATCAGCGATCCCGCAGTAGCGGCTTCCGTCCAGGGGACACCGAGTAGCCACATTAGCGGTGCAAACAACCAACCGAATAGGCGTTGCACGGTGAGCGGCGCGCCGGCGTAGTCCGGCAGCGCACCCAACATCTGATTGGCGAGCGCAACCAGCGAGAAAACGACAATGATGACGGCAATGACCGCCAGGAAGAGTTGCAAGCCATCGAGCGTGCCGCGGACCAGTGCGTCCATGGTGCCCTGGTATCGAAGTTCTGTCCCATCACTCGTGGCACCCGTGCGCGACTCACCAGGCACGAGGATGCGTGCGATCAGGAGAGCAGCTGGTAGTGATATCAAGGAAGCGGCGAGTATGTGGCCGAAGGAGTTGTCGATCGATCGGGACAACGTCTGAGCATAGAGCACGAGTACGACGCCCGAAACGGTGGACATACCGAGGGTCATGACCGCGAACAATTCGTGTCGGCTGATCGTCGCTAGCCAGCCGCGAACGACCAGCGGGGCCTCGACAACGCCAAGAAACAGGTTGGCTCCAGCGTTGAGCCCGACCACGCCGCTGACACCGAGCGTTTTCCGTAGCGCCCACGACAAGCCGCGCACGATCTGCCGCAGTACGCCCCAGTGCCACAGCAGAGCGGCGAGTGCGCTCATCGTGATGATCAGTGGCAGGATCTGAAAAGCAATGACTACCGGCCGGGGCGCACCGGGTTTCAGATCGAACGGCAATGGCGCACCGCCAAGGTAGCCGAACATGTACGACGAGCCCTCGAGCGTCGCGTGTTCGATGGCGATCACGCCCGCATTCATGGCGCGCAACGTCTCCCAAACCGCCGGTACTAACAAGATAACCACGGCGAGCAGCAGCTGCAATGCGATTGCACCCAGCGTCCAGCGCCACGGCGGCGGTGCGCGGCGATTCTCACTGCATGCAAACGCAAGCCCGATGAGGGTTATCAGCCCAAGGCAACTCTGCAGGCGCGGCAGCAGATCAGCCATGGTCGCGGCCGGTGGCGTTGCGTGAGTTGGTGCCGCTCTCGGTCATGCGCGCGAGCTCAAAATTTCCACGCGATGCCCAGTTGAAACTGCCGTGGCGGCCCGGCATTGCGTTGTACGAATGGCGCGCCGCCGCCAAACTGAATCTGATTGGACGTGGTGGCAGCGTTGGCGAAGCCGGAGAGATTGTTCCAGTCGAATACATTGAATACGTCGGCTGACAA
>JAGRJB010000077.1 GCA_020442965.1 Pseudomonadales bacterium | reverse complement strand
GTCTGCTGCGCATCGAGTCCGGTCTTGGCAGCCCATAGTGCTGGATTCATGGATGTTTCTCCGCAATTTTCTTAAGTAGTTAGCCCATGCGCATGAGGCGCGTTGCGCTCTCAGCGTTGGTTTCGGCGGTCTTGATAGCCTTGACCTGCATCTCGAAGCGCCGCGCCAGCTCGATCATGTTGACGATCGACTCGGCGGCATTCACGTTGCTCGATTCCAGCGTCGCTTGCGCAACCTGCACGGCGGCCTCCGCCGGAGCGGTTGCGCCGTCGCGCATGCGAAACAGCCCGTCTTCGCCGCGATCGATCTCGTCACGCTGGGGATTCACGAGCTTGATGCGACCGACCGTCGCGGTTGTGCTGGCATCCTGGCCTTGCGGCACGATCGAGATTGACCCATCGCGCGCGATGAAGAGTGAGGTATACGGTGGGATCGAAATGGGTCCGTTCTCACCCATGACCAAGTGGCCCGTGCTCGTGCGCAGCATGCCGTCGGCGCCGATCGCGAGGTCGCCGGCGCGCGTATACGCTTCGTTACCGTCGGGGCCCTGCACTGCGAGCCAGCCGTCACCGTTGATCGCGACGTCCAGATCGCGCCCGGTCGACAGTAGCGCGCCGCTATGGTGGTTCCAGCCCGTGGTCGTGTTAGTTGCATACACGCGCGATGCCCAACCTGTGCCGTCCACCGCGCGACTCTGGAAGGCCGCGAGATCGGCGCGAAAGCCAGTCGTGCTGGCATTGGCGACGTTGTGGTTGTTGACGGCCTGCGCCCGCAAAGTCTCCTTTGCGCCCGACATAGCCACGTACAGCATGCGATCCATGATGCGACTACCTGATGTTGATGATCGTCTGAGTGATCGCGTCGGACGTCGAGATCATCTGTGCGTTCGCCTGGAAGTTGCGCTGCGAAGTGATCATCTTGACGAGTTCCTCCGTGATATCGACATTCGCGGCTTCCAGCGCACCGGACTGCACCAGTCCAAAGCCCGAATTGCCGGCCTGCCCACGCAATGCCTGGCCAGAGCGGAATGTCTCGGCCCACTGCGTATCGCCTAACTGCTGCAGCCCCTGCGGATTGGAGAAGTTGGCGATGGCCACTTGTCCGAGCGGCTGCGAGCGGCCATTGGTGAAGCGCGCCTGCACGACACCGGTCTGGTCGATGTTGATGCCGATGAGTCGGCCAGTGGTGAAGCCGTCCTGGGTCACCGAATTCACCCCGAAAGAAGCGCCGTACTGCGTCGAGCGAGAGAGATCGACCGACATCGTGATCGGCGCGGCGCCAGTTGCCGGCGTGTAGGCCGGGAACGGCAATTGGCCGTTCGCGGGCGCTGTCAGAAATCCAGTATTCGAGTACTGCAGAGTCTGTGCTGCGCCGACCGACGTGCCGTCGATGTACAGCTGGGCGGTCCACTGGTTGGCGGTCGCAGTCTTGGCAAAATACATGGTGCCGGTGTGCGCAGCGCCTAACGAGTCATACAGCGTCAGTGAGGTCGCGTGGTTGAAACTGGTCGGATCCGCCGGGTTGACCGGTGCGCTGGCCGGCGGCGCAGCGTCGGCAGGCAGGTTCAGTACGAACTCGACGACGCCAGTCGCCTGCGGCGCACTCTCGGTCGTCAGCAGGCGCAGATCCGCCAGGCCACCCGTATTGAATCCGCCCGTATCGATAGGTGGGTAGACCTGCAGGCGCTGCTGCGACGAATTGATTACATAGCCGTCACGGTCGAGCTGGAATGCGCCAGCGCGCGTGTACGACAATGCGCCCGCGTCGTTCAGCATGAAGAACCCCTGCCCGCTGATCGCGAGATCCAGGTTGGAGTCGGTAAATTCGACGTTTCCTTGCGAGAACTGCTGCGAAATATTCGATACCTGCACGCCATTGCCGACAGCGGTCGTCGCAACACCCTGCAGCGAAGTCGCGAACAGATCAGCAAACTCCGCGCGCGAGGATTTGAAGCCTGTGGTGCTGACGTTGGCGACGTTATTGGCGGTGACGCTAAGATCGGTCTGGGCGGCGTTGAGGCCTGAGAGCGCGATACGAAATGACATGCGAGATTGCTCCGTTATAGAACGCGGCGTACGGCGGTGAGCGCGAGCGCACCCCCGTTGCTGGTGTTAAGAATGATCGAGTTGTTGGTTTGATCGATGCTGACGCTATTGACGCGCGCGACGACGGACGTCGGTAGCGAAGTCGTCTGGCCATCGACGCGAGCGAGCACTGCGAATTGGTAGTCCCCTGGCGGCACGCCAGCACCCGAGTCAGTGTTGCCGTCCCACTGGAACTCCTGCTCGCCGCTGGTGGCTGGCAGAGCCTGCGTGCGCACCGCCTGCCCACTTGCATCGCGCACAACAAGTTGCACACCGGTGGCGCCGGGCGGCACTTCGGCTGCACCAATGGCGCCGCCGCCGGCGGCCTCGATTCGCAAGTTGTCGCCCGCTGCAACGACACGACGACCAACCAGCGCCGCGGCATCGAGTACCTGGTTGCCACGCAAGGACGACGCGAGCTCGCTGACCGACTGCTCGATTGCCTGCAGGCCCGAGACCGACGAGAACTGCGCCAGCTGACTGACGTAAGCGGTCGGATCGAGCGGCTTGAGCGGATCCTGATTCTTGAGCTGAGCGATCATCAGCTTCAGAAAGGAATCCTGATCGAGTTGATTGCGCTCGGCACGTGCCGCCGCGCTGCTCGTCACGCTCGATGGCAGACCGCTGACTGAATCGAGTGATTCCACAATGAACTTCCTTATGACTGACCGAGACGCAGAGTTGCCAGCAACAGATCTTTCGACGTGTTCATCACCTCGACGTTGTTCTGGTAGGTACGCGACGCCGATATCATGTTGACCATCTCCTCGACGACGTTGACGCTCGGCGCGTAGACATAGCCGTCGGCGTTGGCCAACGGATTGCCCGGCTCGTAGCGCGCAGTGGCGGGTGCCTGCGACTCATAGATGCCGCTGACACGGACGGCCGCGTCGCCGCTGCCATTGATTCCCTGGCGCACGGCCTCGAAGATCGGATGGCGTGCTTTGTAAACCTTCTCTGGGTCGCCACTCACACTGTCGGCGTTGGCCAGATTACTGGCCGTTGTGTTCAGACGGACCGACTGTGCGGCCATGCCCGATCCAGCGATTTCGAATACCTTGAAAGATGACATATCGGCTCCTCGACGCTATTGACCCGTCAGGGCGGTCAACAGTCCACGGAATTTGCTGGAGAGAAAGTTGAGCGTCGCTTGATAACGAACTGCGTTCTCAGCGAATGCCGCCTGTTCGATCTGGGCGTCGACCGTGTTCCCATCGAGCGCGGGCGCGAGCGGCGTGCGATATTTGAGCGCGAGAGAGCCAGGGCCCGTGTCGGTCAACTGCGCCGCGCTGCCACCTCCCACATGCCGAGCTTGGGTTGCCAGAAGTCTGACCGTACCGGCCGCGTTACCTTGCGCCGCCAATGCCTCCCGAAAATCGATGTCGCGCGCTTGATAGCCCGGTGTATCGGCGTTGGCGAGATTGCGCGCGAGCAACTCGGTGCGCTTCGCACGCACGTCGAGCGCTTGCGCGTGTACGCCTAGCAGTTGATCGAGATTCAGGGCCATTACCGTCCTCCGTCGGAAATCCGACTCGAGCGGTGTTCAGCAAGCCGCGTGCCAAACTGCTGAATTGACGGTAACGGGCCACGCTCGCAGGATTGCAGCGTACAGACTGTGAAGCCGTACGCAACTGAGCGGCAAACGGTTGCCACCCACGGTTGCCGCGCGTGCATCCGCTCAGCTCGTATCGGCAACTGCTTCGATTACTTGAATGTGGCACGGTGCTTGCTGTTAGGAAGCATGCGACGATTTTCTGACACACTCCTATATCTATGCTGCCTCGTTGCCGCACGCATCGTACTCGCCGCTCCCGAGCTGACACCTAACGATGCGATCCGCGCGGCCGCGCGGGGTGAGGCACTGCGACTCGTGCAGAGCGCGGTCGGCAGGATAGTGGCTGAACCTGCGCCACTCGACCCTCGCTTGCGCTTGCCGCGTTGCGCGCAGCCGCTCGAAACCACCGCCGCTGCGCTGCGCCTCGGCCAAACAAGGCTCAATGTCACGGTCAGCTGTACGGCAGGCGCCAGTTGGCGCATCAATGTGCCGGTCGACCTGGCGGTTGAGCAATCGGTCCTCATCGTGCAGGCGCCGATCGCGCGCAGCCAAGCGATTACAGCGACCCAAGTCCGCGTGGAACATCGACGTGTCCCGGGGCTGGCGCAGCGCTATGTCACAGACGTCGGGGGCTTGCAGCATCAAGTCGCGCGCCGCCCCCTGTCGGTCGGCGAAGTCATCACGGCCGACGTCCTCACGCCCGAAATCATTGTCAAACGGGGCCAACGGGTCACGTTGCTGACAGACGTCGCGGGTATCTCCGTACGAGCGACCGGCAAGGCGCTGGCTGATGCGGCCCTGGACCAACGCCTGCGAGTTGAGAACACGACTTCCCAGCGTATCGTTGAAGGCAAGGTCGTGTCGGCCGATGCCGTGCGGATACTGAGGTGAAGTGTGATCACCTCGCGATTTAACGTAATCGGCCATTGTGAATCGTCATGCGATCGGCCTAAAGTTTTCCGAATCAAGGCCGAAATAACCACGGCAGGGACTGCCAGAACGGAGTCCTGTGAGCGGTGAGTACACCGCGGGAGTGAGCCATGTCGAACAAAATCGGAGCATTGGACCAACGCCCGTCGCCGGTTGCGACCAGCGCACCCGCGCCTCGCGTTCGTGACAGCCTGGCTGATACGGCCGCCGGTAGCGGAAACCTGAAGGATGTGACGATCACCGAGACGGCTCGGCAGATGGCGACGCTGGAGAAAGCGCTGGCGGGCTTGCCTGCCATCAATGATCTTCGCGTTGCGGCGGTCCGCCGTGCGATCGATGAAGGACGCTACCAAATCGATGCTGACAGGATCGCAGTGAAAGTGCTCGCTTTCGATCGCGATCTGGCGGCGGCTGCACCCAAGGGCAAGTGATTGGACGCCAGCGTCTGTCACGATCTGCTCGAACGCATCCTTGCCGAGGAGACACGCGCATTGACGGAGCTCGAAGCGCAGCTCGAGCGCGAATACGACGCGCTCGCCAAGCAAGATGTCGCAGCGCTCGATGAATCCGCCGACGTGCGTGCGTGGCAACTGACACGCCTCATTCAGTTGGAACGGGAGCGACAGCATGCCTGTGCGACGTACGGCTATCCCGCCGACATCCGTGGACTCGCGGCGCTGCTCGATTGGTGCGATCCAACGCGCAAGTTGATCGATCACTACCAGGATCGCGTCGCGCGTGCGATTCGCTGCCGCGATTACAACAGCCGCAATGCGGCACTCGTGAATGCTCGCATGGGCCGCATTGAAAGCATGCTCGGCGCGTTGTCAGCCGACTCTGCGTCCGCGCGAGTCTATGGACGCGACGGCGCGACGCGCGCCAATTCATCCGGACGTCTGCTGAACGCCGAAGCCTGAACGCCGCACAGCCTTGTGTATCGCGTGCCGAGTCGTGCACGCCTTCGACTAACTACCAGACTGCCGCTACGACGCGATACGCGTCACACATTCGAGTGGTCGCACTCAATTTCACAACGCACGCGCCGATCACCTGATTCGCGGTGGCAGGGCAGCAACTGGATTGCCTGCCGCCGACACTCTGCTGGTGGCAGCGTGCGGTCTACCCACATCCGACCGACGGTACTCCTCTCTCGTGGGTCGCCGTGCGCTGCCGCCCGCTCCATCCAAAGGCGCTGGCGAAAGGGAGCGGCTGCATGAGCATCAGGTGCGAAATTCACGATCGCAACGGATCGTCGCCAGGCATCAGCCTGGCTACTTTGCTCGCCATCGCGCTGCTGCAAGGCTGTGGTGGAACGGAAGCGGCCGCGCCGGCGGCTGCGACGACCGCAGCCGCTAGCACCACGCCGCCGCGATCCCGCAGCGAAAGCACGACATTGTCGGTCGATGATCTCACGATCGCGAATCGACTCTACCGTGGCGAGCAGCGCACGCCGACCGGATTCCTGATCGAACCGCGCCCTGCGAATGTCGTCGGGCTCGTATCGACCCGACACCTGCGGAACAGTGATATTGATCCGAGCGTGACCCTGCAATATGAGCTCTGCACCGAGGACAGTGGCCAGGCGATCGCCTGGTCGGAATCGAATGCCAGCTGGAACGGCCAATACTCCGATCTGGTGCAGATCGACAGTAACGAGCGCTATTTCGAAGTCGTTCGCGTACCGCGCGCGGATGTTACAGCGCTGTTGCGCCATCGAGTGTTCCGCTGCAGCTATCTGGATCGATCGACAGGCGATACGCGACTCGAGCAGGGTGACGCGGGCATCCTGCACACTCAGCCGCTCGACTCAACCGCAGTGCGATGGCTTGCGGAATACCTGTGGCAGTTCACCTCCTACAACAACTCGAACTATGTCGTAGTAAGCAGCGACACGAGCATCAGCGCACAGACCGTCACGCAAACCATCCGACTCGCTGAGCTAGTACGCGCCAGCGCCAGCGCCTGCGATACGGTGCGTCTCATCGACTGGATACACACCGCTGACACAACCACCGGGGCGGTCGAACGCACACTCACGCCGGTGCGCGAATTCGCGGTGCGCGACAACGCCGGCGTTGCCGCAGCTTGCGAGGTGTAGCGCTTGCCCGGCAGCTGCGCAGTTGCCGTATTTCAGACGCAGCTACACTACTAGCATCGACTCACACCCTCGCGCGGGGTGCAACTAGGGCCGCGTCACCAGGACCTTCTTGATCCAGCCCGCGCCACTCGCGCCCTGCACGTTGAGGAAGCCATCCTGCTCCGCCCCGATGACCACCAGTTCCTCGCCGCGTCCCAGCGTTGCGACTATTTTCGACGCGTCGACCGGACTGGCGTGCAACTTGATGTTGGCGATTTTCGGCACGACCACATCGCCCTCGTTGAACACCTCGCCCGCAGCGGTCCTGCGTCCGGCTTCCTCGGCAAGCGTGCCGACGTCGCGCTGCAAGTTAGGGTCACCGCGGACGGCCGTGACGATGTTGTTGTAGTTATCGACGAAGCTGGCGGTGATGACTTTGCCTTCGTTAGTATTGGTGTAGCCGCCGAGGCCGCCAACGGCACCCCAGCCGGCAATTGTGCCAATCTTGAAGTCTGCCTTACGAGCGCTACCCTCGGCTGCTGCAACCTGCACGCTGGAGCGCGAGTCTGCTAACAACATACTAGTCTGCGCTTCCTTGAACTTGAGTCCGCCCGCAACCGCGCCGAGCACCGGGTTGCGGCGCCCGATGATTCCGCCGACCAGCCCGCCCACGCCGCCGGCGTTGCCTTCTGAGAACACAACCGATGGTGTCAGAATAAAATCGGCCGTGACCATCTGGCCCTTGCCCATGTTGGATTTCTGGCGCAGCTCACCCGACTCGGCCAGCGCCCGTTCCTGCATCACGTTTTCCATGCCGACGCCGCGCTCCACGACGATGAAACAATTGGACTGCTGAATCATCAGGCGGATCAGCCCCACGGGCGACTGCAAGCCATAGGAAGTCAGCGACCGCAGCACATGATCCTGTGGCTCGACGACTGCCACCGCTCCCATCGGTTTGGCGCACTTCTGGATACCATCGTCGCCCGTACTCCCGCTGGTACCCGCTGCTCCCTGCGCCGCGGAGCCACCCTTGCCCTGCTGTGTACCCAGCAAACCCTGTGCGCTCACCGCCGTTGTGAACAGAATCGCCGACACCGCAACGATGCTCGGCAACGGCCCGGCATGAGATGGACGTGACTCGTACATATGATTCTCCGCGCGTGGCGTAGTGACATCGCTCAACTTAGTTTACCGCAGACTACGCGTAGCGAGCCCAACGCTCTGTCCGACAAGGCGTCGAACGCCTACCAGGAGGAGTTCCTGCAGCCTGTTCGCGCCATCATCATGACTGGCGGCCGCGAGCAGTCGAAGCCAGTAGTCCGGGTGATCCGGCCAGCGCAGCTGCAAGCTGCGTCCGCGCACGTCAGCCAGGGTCTCGAGCGCCGTCAGCGAGCTGTCAGCCAACATGGCAACGGCATTCGCTCCAGTGCCCAGCACCAGCCGTGCCGTGCGCGGACGCGTGCGGGCCAGATACCAACCGTAGATCAACAGACGTCGCAACAGCGCGCTGCCGACTGCCGGCTCGAAGCACAACACACTTCGCGACCGCTCGCGCTCTGGACCAGCGTCACGTACCCCGGCCGTTGGTTCTGCAAGCCACCGTTCCGCATCGGCGAATTCGCCATCCAGCAGCGCGAATGGCGCGACTGCGATCCGCTCGAGGCCCCGCGGCGACAATCCTACCCAAGCGTCACGCAACAGATCGGCGAACGCCGCTGGTCTCGCGTCTGCTCCGCCCTGCCGTGAGCGCACCTGCGCAACCAGCTGCTGGAGGCATTCCAGATTCAGCTCCACCAGCGGCTCACGCAGGCGGGACGCGCTGTAGACCGAGCCTTGCTCGCGCACGCCACCGCCATGTTCCGCCGGCCAATCCTCTGCCCCAGTATCGAATCGGTACGATTCGAGTAGCGGCAATTGTTGCTCGATCTGCCGATGCGCTGGCTTGTTCACGTCATTCCTCCCGATTCCCGCTCGATATCCTGCGCTCGGCGCGCTTGCATTGCTCGTGTGTTTTTGGGAAATTTTCACCAAAATATATCAAGGCAAAACAACCGTCACAACAGGGGAACAAACCATGCGTATCTCTGACGACCGCTATAACCGCGACCGTTCGCGTCTCGATCTCGCCTTGCGATTCATTCGGCACGAGGCTCGTACCCACACGATCAAGGTCTGGACGGGCCTCACAGATGATCGGATACGCAAGCTGTATCGCACTTACATCGCCGATGCGAG
>JAGRJB010000076.1 GCA_020442965.1 Pseudomonadales bacterium | reverse complement strand
AGAAATTGAACCAGTTGTAAGGCGCGATACCTGCGTAATGCGCGAGACGGTCGGCGAATCGCTGTGCCATGTTCGCGACATTGCGCGCGCGGTCACGACGCTCGAACTGCTGTGGTACCTCAAGGCGCTCGAAATGTATCTCATAGCGTTTACCGCCGCGGAACAATCCAAAAGCAGCGATCAACGGGACTTTCAATACACCCGCCATCTGCCACGGAGCGGCGGGCAGCGAGGTGGCGGCACCGAGAAAATCGACCTCGACTGGGCTATTACCCGGGCGCAGGCGGTCTCCCAACGTCGCCACAATGCAATTGTCGTCGAGTGCTTCCTTCATTGCGAGCGCCAGGCTGGGCCCCGACTGACGCGCATTCAGCACAGTGGCCGCCAGCGCAGGATTGAGTTCGTTCAAGAGCGCGGAGATGCCTGGATTCTGCTCGATATCCAGCAGAATGCGGATGCCAACCTCCGGACGTTGGAGCGCGAGCACGCGCAGGGCGTCAAAACTCCCGAGATGCGCGCTCACCATCAACACACCGCGTCCTTCGTTCAGCGCGTCGTGTAGTAGATCGATTCCGGTGCACTCCAGTTCGAAACGCCAAAATTGGCCCGCTAGCAGGTAGAAGCGATCGACGGTCGTGCAGGTAAAGTAGTGAAAGTTGCGCAATACGTCGACCAATCGTGCGGGGCGTCCGAGCAGACGCGTCAGGAACGCGCGCGATGCGCGGCGCTCCGGACCGCGTCGGAGCATGAAATACAGGGCGACCGGCCACGACAGGACGAGCACCGCCGTACGGCCCAGATTGAAGATCAGCCAACGCGCGACGCGCAGTGCGAAATGTCCGCCAGCTTCTGGACGATTGCGCCAAGTCGTATTCATTGGATGTTGGCGCGCCGCAGACTCAGCGTGCCGTTCGCGACCTCGCGTTCAACGCAACGGAACTTGAGCGACAGGTGAGTTGCGGTCAGGGTGAAGGTCACATCGACGCTTTCGTCCGGGCGCACCGGTCGCAGAAACTTGACCTGCGGAATACCATCGATCGCGAGCGCGGAGCCGAGACGCCTCTCTGCCGCATCCAGGGCGGTTGTTACGAGCAGCACACCTGGCACGACGGGTAGGCCTGGAAAATGCCCGCGCAGCGCCGGATGATCTGCCGAGATCCTGAAACTGTCTCGCCACTCGGTCCTGGCAAGGGGTTCTGCTTCGCTCATGAGCGCTCCAGGTGACCGTCTTTACCTAACAAGCGCGGTGCAGCGGCGGCCATTCGCCGCACGGACTCCGCCAAATTGTGATGCTGCATTTCCGGGAACCGCATGCGGCGGTATGCATGCTCCAGAATCACGAATCCGCCGATCACGAGATAGTTCAGAACATTCGCGAACAGGGACCAGGTTGCATGGCGAACGTGCAACGCAGGCTCGAAGCCAGCCTGCTGCAGGATACCCTCCGGCACTGCGATCAGGGCGAGAACCAGGCTCACGCTGGCGATGCTCGCCAACAATGCAGTCCACGCGATGTTCAGATTGCGCGCGTAGCCGGCGACTGTCGGCGGTAGCGGATCGTCCGGGCCATGAATGATCTCGGCGAACTGCAGTGTCAGCGGCTTGCGTCCGGCGCGGAGTGTTCGTCCGAAGACCACGGCGATCAGCGCTGGGAGAAGCACCGGCGGCAGGTACAGCGGCAACCACAAACCGGCTGGCCGCTGCGCGAGCAGTACCAGGCCAGCCCCGATGACTAACAACAACCCCCAGGCCCAGGGCGCCGGGCGGCGTAGCGCGGGTGCGAGCAACAGCGCTGCGAGGACCAGCGTGGCAGCGGCCGCCAGCATCGGGCTATGCATTACGCTCGCAACATGCACCAGCGCGGGATAGGCGACCACCGCGAGTATCGATGCGAGCAACGTGAGCAAGCGCTTCACCCGTCGAATTCTACGACCGCCACCGCTGCACCGATCTGCGAGGAATCACGTTGCGTGTCGTCGTCGCGGCAGACCGAGCTGCTGAGTCGTATCCGCAGCATTGTTCAATTCCAGCTTGCGCATGATCTACGCTTGGGATTGTAGCGCGCTACCGCTCAGCGACTCATGGGAAAGCAGCGCAACCTATCCGGCGGATGTCTTGCTCCGGGCGTCGGCCGGGTGCCGCGTTGCCCGGCGGACAGCGCGTTGCGTCGCGATATGGGCGTTGACGTACTGATGCGGCAAGTCAAACTTGCGGGTACGGCTGGGCCTGCCAATCGATACCCCGAATCCCAGCGCGACCGCACGAGAACCAACGGAGAATCGCATGAGGAAGATGTTCGCAACGCTGCTCGCGCTGGCGCTCGCCGCCCTCGGATCGTCGGCCACGTCGGCTGCGGAAGACCCGCCGACACGCCCACCGACTGTGCTCGTCACGGGCGCGAATCGCGGCATCGGGCTCGAGTTCACGCGCCAGTACGTCGAGAGTGGCTGGAAGGTTATCGCCACGGCACGCGATCCAACGAATGCGACCGAGCTGCAGCAGCTGGCGTTCCAGCACGCCAACCTCGTGGTCGAGAAGTTGGACCTCGCGGACAACGCGGCGATCGCGACGCTCGCGCAGAAGTACCGGGGCCAGCCGATCGACGTGCTGCTCAACAACGCCGGATATCTAGGCGAGCCGGACAAGCAGTCCTTGGGCAAGACGTTCGACTACCCGATGTTCGAGCAGATCATGCGGGTGAACGCCTATGCGCCGCTTGTGATGTCGCAGGCATTTCTCGACAACGTACTCGCGGGCGACCAGAAAAAGATCATCGCACTCACGAGCGGCATCGGCTCGGTAACCCTCGCCGCGCGCTTCGGCGGGCTCGTGTTCTACCGCATGAGCAAGGCGAGTCTCGATCTCGGCATGCGCGCTTTGCAGGCCGACGTGCGTTCGAGGGGCATCAAAGTGGGCTTGCTCGTGCCCGGCGAGGTCGAGACGCAGATGCTGCGCGACAGCGGCTACAGCGGCCGCGGAAAGCCGCCGGACGAGGCGGCCCGGGCGCTCATCCGCGTCATCGACGGCCTCAACGACCAGGACGCGAAACTCCTGTCGCTCGACGGCACGATCGTACCGTTCTGAGGACGAACCGTGACACGAACGCTGAGTGATTTCGCCATCACGCGCCGCTGGCCCGCACAACATGCCGACCGGCTGCAACTCTATTCGCTACCGACACCGAACGGCGTGAAGGTATCGATCATGCTCGAGGAAACGCGACTGCCGTACGAGGTACATCGCATTGACTTCAGCGCGGCAGATCAGCGCACGGATGCGTTCTTGAGCCTCAATCCCAACGGCAAGATTCCCGCGATCATCGATCCTGACGGCCCAAACGGCGAACCGTTAGCACTGTTTGAATCGGGCGCGATCCTTCACTATCTCGCAGAAAAGACCGGCAAGCTGTTACCCGCGGACCCAGCGGAGCGCTGGCATGCGACGCAATGGGTGTTCTTCCAGGTCGGTCATATCGGCCCGATGTTCGGGCAGGTAGGATACTTCCACAAGTTCGAGGGGCGAGAGTGGGACGACAAGCGCGCGCTTGAACGCTACGTCGCTGAGAGCGCGCGTCTGCTTGGTGTGATGGACGCGCACCTCGCCGGGCGTGACTGGTTCGTCGCCGATGCCTTCTCGATCGCCGACATTGCCATGCTCGGCATGGTGCATAACCTCATCGGCTTCTACGACGCTGGCGATCTTGTCGGCTTCGAGCGCTTCAGCAGCGTCGCAGCGTGGCTGCACCGCGGACTTGCAAGGCCCGCAGTTCAGCGCGGCCTGACCATTCCGAGCGACAACTCATGAGCAAGGACAGACAATCCAGGGCGACGGTGACAATGCCCATCGCTGCCTCACCGGGGAAGATCTACACGGCATTCGCCGACCCGGAATGGCCAGGCAAGCTCTGGCTTTCACGAGCGTCCGGTCATCGGCGTGTCGGCGAACCGGTCGAATGGCACTTCCAGGGTCAAGGGTGCCAGAGAAATCGCCGCAGCAGCGACGCTCGACGCTGGCAAGACCATCGCCTGGCGTTGGTCCGACAGCACGGTTGATTGAAGCGCACAGGTGGCGTTCGCTGATGCATCGACGATTATCGAACCGTAGGCGAACGGAACGTGTTGCAAGAGGATGAAAATGGATCAAATCGTACCGGTCGACGTCACTCGTTCTGTTCTGGATTTGAACCGTGATCTTTCCGTTACGCCGCGGGTGCCCAGGCCAGGGCCGCCGCAGCGGATCGATGGTATGACCATTGGCTTCGTTTCGGTGACGAGCGACGCCCCCCACAACGGCGAAGTTCACCCGGACGGCGACGAAATCCTGTACGTGATTGCAGGCAGGTTGCGCATCGTTGGCGAATCGAACCCGAGCAAGGCGATTGAGTTAGGGCCAGGAGACGCCTGCATCGTGCGCAAGGGTGAGTGGCACAAGCTGACGATGGTAGAGCCGGCGCAGCTCATTCACATCACGCCAGGGCCGCGCGGCGACTACCGGTCGCTATAACGACTAACGATCGTGAAGGACGCCGCCGGCAGTGCCGTTCAGACCGGGCCCTGGCCGGGCAGCGCAGGCGCCTGCCGGATCGATCCGGCCTAGATGGCGAAATCACTCGCACGATCGTAACCGGAGCCGACCCCACGACTGGCGCGTACGCCACCACCGTTCGTGATCAGCGTCGTATCATTGGCCGATGTACCAGTCGCCACGACTGTCGCGATGGCGCACTACGCTACGCCGCGCATGACGCGAGACTTGGACATGGTCGTCGATCTCGGTGTTGGCGATGCCCGCTGACTTCTATAGCTCTATGTAGCTGCGTCCGACCCAGACATCTCTGAAGAAGAGGATGATCTTGAGGGCTCGATCCGCGAGGCGAAAGGTTGGTACTGCCAAAACATCACGATTCGTCGCGGCGGACCAAGTGAATCGCGCGCCTCCGGCCATCCTTGCGGCTAAATTGAATCACCTGATTGCGGACATTCGCGACTAACGACAAGGGGTCACGGTGAGTCGCATAGCAGCGCGCCTGAATGACTTAAGGTTGCCTCAGCCGAGCCGAAATCCACCCGCCGACGAACGCGGCTCCCCCGAGCAGCAAGAAATTGGTCAATTCAATGCTCCCGGGGGCATCCCCGGCAAATGGTTTCCAAGTCAAGAGTTTGAAGCCGAAGCACAGGCCCACCCAGAGTAGTAGGCAGACTAGCGGCAGGCCGACGGTCGCCAAGCCCGGTCGCGCGCGCGCCGTTCGGCTGCTCGGAATGCGCGAGCGGAACAGCGCACGGTGCAACGCAAAGCCCGCCAGCAGTGCGATGGGTACACCCGATAGGAAAATCGTATCCAACGTCTTTGAAACGACCTGCGCCCAGTACAAAGCGGATCCTGGATCAGGAATGTAGCATTCCTGAAAGTAGCCGGTCACGGCCGCCTGCTTGGGATCAACCGGGATGGCTGGCGGTTAGACTCCAGTTTGAGATGGCGGCCGTGAGCCTTGGCTTACCGCGATCCGGCCGCCAGCTACCGATACCGCTACACCTCGGTTTGGTCCGCCAGTTCCAAGGCAGCCTCGACCTCGATGCCGAGGGATCGGACGGTGTCCTCGCGCTCGCGGTGTCCTAACAGCAACTGCGCAGCTCGAAGGGTCCTGGTCCGCAGCATCGCCCCGCGCAAGGTCTCGAACACCCAGCTTGGCCAAGTCGCCGGCCCGCCGTTCGCCCTCGATCGCGAGGTTGAAGCGTGCGGGTTCCAGCCTGCGCTCGGCGAAATCCAGACGCACTCGAATTGCCCAGAGGTCCTTCAGTCTCAGCGCGACTTTCTGCCCGACCAATCGTCCCTTTGATTGTTGGCGGGAATCTCGCTGATCGTGGCATCCGACGACAAGATCAGATATCGAGATTCGCCACGGACAGCGCATTCTTCTCGATGAACTCGCGCCGTGGCTCCACCTGATCGCCCATCAGCGTCGTGAAGATGTCGTCCGCAGCCAACGCGTCTTCGATGCGCACCTGTAACAACCGACGCGTCGCAGGATTGATCGTGGTGTCCCACAATTGTTCCGGGTTCATCTCGCCCAGGCCCTTGTA
>JAGRJB010000075.1 GCA_020442965.1 Pseudomonadales bacterium | reverse complement strand
CGAAGAACTTGATGCCGTTGTCGTCATATTTATTGTGCGAGGCGCTGATCACCGCACCGAATTTGCACTCGAATTTGCGGGTGAGATAAGCGACACCCGGAGTCGGCAGCGGTCCGATCAACATGACGTTCACGCCGGCTGCCACGAACCCGGCCTCCAGAGCTGCTTCGAACATGTAGCCCGAGAGACGCGTATCCTTGCCGATCAAGACGGTTCCGCCGTCCGGTGCCAGCACACGCGCTGCCGCGCTCGCGAGTCGCAACGCGAAATTCACGGTCATCGGATGTGTGCCGACGCGACCGCGTACGCCGTCCGTGCCGAAGTATCTTCTCGTCATCTGACTCAACTCCCTTGCAAGCTAGCCTTCTTCCATCAGCGCCGTCGCGACCTTGATCGCGTCCACGGTCGCCGCGACGTCGTGTGCGCGCACGATCCGCGCACCGCGCAGCACGGAGACCGTCGCGAGCGCGACGCTACCCGCCAACCGCTCGTCGACCGCACGCCCTGTTAGCTGGCCGAGCATGGACTTGCGCGACAAACCCACCAAAACCGGGAAACCCAGTGCCACGATTTGCGGCAAATCTCGCAACAGCTGCAGGTTGTGATAAATATCTTTGCCGAAACCAAACCCCGGGTCGAGTACGATCCGCTCGGCTGCTGCTCCCGCAGCCAAACAAGCTTGCGCCCGATTTGACAAAAAGTCCCGGACCTCGCTCACAACGTCGCGATAGCTCGGGTGGCGCTGCATCGTCGCCGGTTCGCCCTGCATGTGCATGATGGAAATAGCGGCTGGCAGGCCGCAAGCAGCCGCCAAGGCTTCCGGATCGCGCAAGCCGCGAATGTCGTTGATAAAGGTGGCGCCGGCCGCTACCGCCGCACGCATGACCACAGGCTTGCTAGTGTCGATCGAAATCACCGCACCGCTCGGTGCGAGCCGTTCGATGACGGGCACGACGCGATCCACTTCTTCCGCGGCACTGACCGGATCGGCACCCGGCCTGCTCGATTCACCGCCAATATCGACCAGGGCGGCGCCCTCGGCCAGCAATCGCTCAGCATGGGCGACTGCCGCCGAGGTATTCACGTAACGACCGCCATCGGCAAAGGAATCCGGTGTGACATTCACGATGCCCATCACCACCGGCGCCGACAGGTCTAGGGACCCGGCCCCACATGCGAGCCGCATCTCGGTCATGTCAATCTACTAACTACTGATCAGCCGGATACGGGCCATCTTAATGCTGGCTCGCCGGCGAACCGAGCGAACCCGGCTCGCCCTCGGGGCCGTGGCGCGGCGGCGGGCTGGAGACCGAGTCGTCCCAGTCGGACGGTGGCCGCGGCTCGCGCCCGGCCATGATGTCTTTGATCTGCTCGTCGTTGATCGTCTCGTACTTGATCAGAGCACCCGCCATCGCGTGCAATTTGTCCAAGTTCGTTTCGAGTATGTCCTGGGCGCGCTTGTAACTCGACTCGATCACCTTACGGACTTCTTCGTCGATGACCAGCGCCGTGCCGTCGGAAACCTGCTTGTGCTGCGTGACCGACCGTCCGAGGAACACCTCACCGCTTTCCTCTGAATACGTGAGCGGTCCAAGCCGGTCGGACAAGCCCCACTTGGTCACCATGTTGCGTGCCAGGTCGGTAGCACGTTCAATGTCGTTGGAAGCGCCCGTCGTCACAGCGTCGCGGCCGAAGATGAGCTCTTCGGCGATGCGCCCGCCAAACAGCGTTGCGATCGTGCTTTCTATGCGACGCTTCGAGAGGCTGTAGCGATCCTGCTCCGGCAAGAACTGCGTGACACCCAGCGCGCGGCCGCGCGGGATGAT
>JAGRJB010000074.1 GCA_020442965.1 Pseudomonadales bacterium | reverse complement strand
CCAAGGGATCCGGTCATGGACAGCCGTGGCGGGCCCTGCCGCATGTCGAGCGAGATATTGCCGGAATACTGGCCGCCATAGAGCTGCGCCTGCAACGGAGCGAAGCGGGCAACCCCGCCTTTGATGTCCACTGCCGCGCTGAGCTTTGTTAGTTGCATGCCCGCCGTCTTGATTGCACCGATGGCAAAACTACCCTGTGCGCGCAGGGGTTTCAGCGTGTCGATCGGCAGCTCGATCGGATCCGAGGCGGTCGACTTGCCGTCCGTCGGCGGAGGTTGGTAGCGATCGAGATCGATGTGATCGAGGCTGAGCGCGAATTCCGCCGCGTTCGTCGCGGTGTTGTAGGTGATTCGACCCGTGAACCCGGCGTCGTCGAGCTGCATTTTGATCGCATCAGCACGAACGACGTTGTTTGCCCAGCTGTACCGACCCTGCGCCTGCAAGCGTGACAGGGCCGCAGGGTCGCGCGTCACCGGCGGAACGATATCTAACAATTTCATCAGGTCCCTGGGCGCGATCTCCTGCAGAGAAAAGTCGCCGGCGAACGTCGGTGCGTCGACCAGCTTCGAGCCGGCGACGGTGCCCGACAGCCGGGCCGTTGACACGCTCGCTTCGAAGGTGGCTGCGGCGAGCGTTTGCGCGCTCAGGTCCAGCTCAACTGCGGGTGAGCGGAACGTCCAGGGCAGAGCCGTGGCGCTTCCGTCCGCTGGCACGGTGCCCTCCACAGAAAGCTGCGCGAGACCGTAACGCTGCTTGTCCAGATCAAGCCTGAGATCGAAGGCTGCGGCGAGCGGCAGCGGTGCAGCATCCACAGCGCGCAGCAGATCGAGTTTCATCCTCACCGGAATCCTGGCGCCAGGTGCGACACGTCCGACCTCAATATCGAGGTTCCGCGCCACGATGTCCTCGAACGCGACCCGACCGTTGGTGACGACGATTCCAGCCAGTTCGAGGCTGGGCGCTTCGCCCCCCCCTGAGGATTCAGCTCTAGTTACATCAGCGCGGCCGCCCCAGTCTTGCCAGTTGCCCTTGCCGGCTCCGTTCTGCTTGAGACTCAGGTCGAGGCCGTCGATCTCGATGCGGCCGACTTGCAACTCCTTGCGCAGCAGGGGCAGCAACTTCACGCGCATCTCTACATGGCGCAGCGTGGCAAACGGCTCATCATCGAATCCTGACGGATTGCCGATGCTGGCCGGCCCAAATTTCAAGCCCAGCCAAGGATAGACCGACAGCTGCAATTCGCCGGGCATCGACAACTCCCGACCAGTGGACTCCTTCACCGCGGCGGAAATGCGGTCCTTATAGTCGTTCGGGTCGACGAGCAGCCAGACCGCGAGGAGCGCAAGGGCCAGCAGGGCAACCACAGCGCCGAGGGCAATTCCGAGCAACTTGAATGCGCGAATGGTGATCTCCGTTGATCAGGAGCAGCTTGCTATCTTACGACGCTCCGCAATCGGGTTTCACGGCAACGGCCCCGCGCGCACGCGCTGTTACACTGCAACCCCAAGGGTTGTTGTAGCCGCAGGAACATAGGACGACCGTGCGCAGCCTCGTCGCCGGATTTCTGATTGTCGTGATAGGCGTTGCAGGCCTTGCTTGGGTCACTGATGGCTTTCGCGCCGTACTGCTCGAGACGGCCAGACGACTGAGCATCAACGCGGAGCATCCTGAGTTCCCCCACGTATTGGTCGAAGACCAGCTCGGCATACGACTGAGCACGGCCGATTTGCGTGGCCGCACGATTGTCGCAACATTCATGTATTCGCGCTGCGCAACCTTGTGCACCGTGACGGGCACCGATATCGCCTGGCTGCAGCACTCCATGCCAGCTGCCAGCCAGTCGCAGAGCAGTCCCACCGTGCAATGGCTCAGCATCAGTTTTGACGAGCGAGACGACCGCGCAGCACTGCAAGACTACGCCGAGCGACACCGCGCGCGGTGGCCCGACTGGCTGGTTGTTCGTATTCCAGATGCAGCAGATCGGCGACGATTCCTGCGCGCGCTCGGTGTTGTTGCGATTCCAGATGGCTTCGGCGGATTCACGCACAATGCCGCACTCTATCTGGTCGGACCTGACGGTCGCGTGCGCTCCGTGTTCGACATCGACGCCGCGCCGGCTGTACTGGCCGCACTGACCGCAAAACCATGAAGCGCCTGGCGGGCGCCGCGGCAATCTGGATCATATTGGCGTTGCCGTACAATCGGTCACTGTTGGAAGCAAAGCTTGTCACACATCAGTTTCTGCAGCTCGGTGGGCTCGCTCTTGCCGGTTACCTCCTGGGATCCGTGCTGCGCCAGCGCTGCGATAGCATTGTAGAGCCCTACAATTATCGGGGCGTACCCGGCTTGCTGCTAACCGTCTTCGCGCTACTGATCTGGTTATTGCCCCGATCGCTCGATGCAAGCCTGCTCGACTCGGGCTGGGAAATCGCCAAGTTCGTGACCGTGCCGCTGTTGATCGGGTTGCCACTCGCGTTCAGCTGGCCGCACGTGACTGTCATTGGACGCGGCTTCGTGATGGCCAACTTCGCTGCCATGCTCGTCACCATGGGCGTGCTGTACCGCGTCGCACCGCAGCGCTTGTGCACCAACTACCTGATCGAGGCGCAGCAATCATTCGGTGCCTATGCGATGGCGGCTGGCGTCAGCCTCGCGATCGGTTGTGTCTACTACGTACTGGCGGTGTCCAGAGCCGACTAACGACCACAGTCGATCATGCTCACGCAGCGGCCGTACGTTTTCGTCCCAACGCGGCTAGATACACGAGGAGGCCGAGCAGAAACAGCACCACGAAGCCGGCCGCGATCTGCGCCAGCAATTGTGCGGTCGCCGACAGGGTATGTGAGTCGATCCCCAGGTACCCGGCAAAGCGCCGCGGTACGCCCTCGACACCACCGAGATAGAACATCAAGAGAAATCCGGTACCACCGACCACCATGGTTGTCAGTGCCGCCATCGCACGCGACTCGCGTTGCGACTCAGTGATGTGAAAAGTCATTCCCAACAAGATCAGCAGGTAGCCCAGTACGAAGTAGGTGTGAAAATGCGCGGGCACCCATAGCGTGTTGTGCAATACCGTGTTCAGCGCGATGGTCGAATCGACTACCGCCGCGAGTCCACCGATGACCCAGCCGGTGATGCCGAGAAAGAAGCTCAATGGCACGAAACTCCAACGCATGCCCGAGCGATACACTTGTGCGCCTACACCGAACACCGTAACGACCGTGGCCGGCACTGCGCTGGAGTACGAGAGGATCTGACCAAGATATTGCAAAGTCACCGGCTGCGCAAAATCCATGTAGAGATGGTGAAAATAGGCGCCGAGAACGAATAACAAGACAGTATTCCACGAGATCGCGACTACTCGATTCATCGACCATGGTCGTCCGGTGAACTTCGGCAGCAGTTCGTAGACGGCCGCTATCCCCAGATACATCGTGATGTTCACGATCGTGTGGCCGAACAGGAATACGACGTTCTTCAGCAGCAGCGCATCGAACTGCAAAGCATCGTTCAACCACTTGGCGATGTACAGGAGAAACAGCACTGCTCCGGCGACTGTCGTCAGCGCACCCGAAATCAGGCTGATAACGGTGATCAACACGATCGGCGGAATCGGCACGCTGGGCTGCCTGGAGGTGAAGTACTGCCATCCGAGCAGATTGCCGGCACCGTAGCGCTGCGCCAGACTGCCGAGCAGCGTTAGTTGCGCGAGCAACCAGCCCGTGCCGAGTAACACGAGTGAGATGACACTGAGGCCCGTTGCCCATGCCGGCCAGATGGAACTGGCGAACGGTAGTGGATACAGGACGTACCAACCTGGACCAAAGCGCCCGACCAACGTACCGATCACCAGCCCGACCGCGCCGAGCACGATCAGCAGATACGACGACCACATGAGGCCTGCATAGGGCTTGATGTACCGACTCAACAAGTACCAGACAGCGGCGATACTGCTCATGAACATGGCGCCTGACATGCCGAGGCCGTGCAGCGTCATGATCGCGTAGAAGAGATCGGGCGTCGCATGCAGCGCACCCGCCTGATTCAAGCGCATGACCAGGCCTAACAACACAAGCACCAGAAACAGCGCCAACGCCGTCCCCAGCCAGATGACTGTTTGCTTTCGGATCTGCGGCAGAGCTGACTCGTTGACGTTCAAGAGTGTCTCCAGATACCTCGGTCACTCATTCGGCGTGGATCGTCGTCATCATCAGATGGTGCGCATAGCCGCAGTATTCCATGCACAGGATGTGGTAGACGCCTGGGGCGGGAAATCGGTAGCGCAACTGATTGGTATAGCCGGGCATCGCCTGCACCTGAGTCAGCAGATGGTCCTGATCATCGTAAATGCCAAAGCCGTGATTTACGTCGCCCGACCTGACGCTGAACTCAATGAGCTTGCCCGCCGGTATGGTGAGATTTTGCGGTTCGACGAGCACACGATCGCCTGAGATCGCGTCAAATCGCCAAGTCCACATCCAGCCAGTGACGGCAACCCTGATGTCTGGCGGGACGGCACTGCGTGCCGCCAAGTAGGGAGCTCGCGGCAGCGTCAGGCCGAGGCACGCTAGCAACACGACGCCAAGCACAACGAAATACGCGCGGCGCACACGATATACGCGCGCAGTGACGCCATCCTTGGGCTGCTCAGGTCGACTCGACAGCGCGATAGCCAGCGCGATCAGCGCGACTAACAGCGCACCGACCAACGTGAAGATACCTGCGTTCAATGCGGTCATTCAGGACGGCCGATGATAAGTGGCATGACCCTCTCGCATGGGCTACTTGAGAGTGTTGATGTATGCAAGTACATCATTGACTTGTTGGTCGCTCGTCAGGATCGCGGCGATCGCGCGCATCTGCATACCAACGGTGTCTCCAGGATCGCCGCCGCGCACCCCCGTGTTGAAATTCCTGATTTGCCGCAGGAGATACCAGTCGTCCTGCCCCGCCAGACGCGGGCTACTCAGCTGCTGATTGCCTTCGGCATTTTGCCCATGACAAGCCACGCAGGCTTCATACTGCACCCGGCCGGCTTCGATATCGCCCGCAATCGTCGCTTTGGCAGGTTTCGCCGGCAGGCTGACAATATAGGCAATCAGGTCGTCTTCGGCTGTCGCGCTGGCAAGGGTCGTCGCCATGGGGCGCATTTGCATGCCGTAGGTATCGCCGTTGGCCGTGCCGCGCACGCCGCTCTTGAAAGCCTCCAACTGCAGCTTGAGATACCAACCGGCCAGACCTGCCAGCTTTGGTGCGTTCATCGCCCGCTTGCCTTCGCCGCTTCGACCGTGACAGGTGGCGCATACGGCATAGCTGGCCTTACCGGCAGCGGTGTCGGACGCGTGAGCTGCAGAAGCATGTGCCAAAATCAGCACGCTCGTCAGCAGCATCGTTGTGATCCTGAAACCCATTAGCTACCTCAGTTGAGCGCAAGTGGCGCTGAGAGCGGCCGCTCTCAGCCGACAAGCGTGTTCTGATCGGTCCAGATCGTGCCTTCAAACCGGCACGCAAAACCATAGCGCGTCAAGGTCTGCATTGCGATGGCAATGTTGACGCGACGCTCTATGCGGTGAATGAGTGTCCTCACAGTGGTGCATCTGATCGCAAGCGCGTCTCATTATCACTCGGATCTTTGATCGGGCGTGGCGCGCACACGGTTGCTAGGCCGGCCGATGCACCAACGGCGCCTAGCCAATTGTTATCAGCACGCTGTGCGAGCGCTTATCCAAAGCTGACGCAATCGACGACGGGGCGATCGGCGACTGCTGGCAGATCGGCTGGGCTCCAATCTCATTGCGCTGCGCGTCAATGAACGTCATCAATACTTGCCGCGGTGGTCAAGTTGCGCGTGTGCCAAAAGCGCCGAGGCGTTACGCGGAATCTCGTTAGCCGCTTGAGTTCTCCGTTCTCGCGCTCCAGGTCTCATATCCGATCACGTTCGCCCCCGCTGCGAGCCGTGCTCCTCTTGCTGATCGAGCACCATGCGTACCGCGCGTTCCCGCACTTCATTTGAATACCGCTTTGCCTCTCCCGCACGCTCCATCCTGTCTCATGTTGGAGTCTCCGGGAAAGCCGGGGCGGTTCAACGTCGACAGAAGTGCAGCGGCATTGGAGCAGTCACTGGCTGTCGTGTCATGACGGGCGCGCACTCCGTACTGAGCTCTCCGCGCGGCATGGCGATCCATGGGCGGCGTGGTTGCCGATGAAATCATTGTTCGTGGCCTCACTAGCCGTGGCTGCCGAAGCATTGCAGTCTGGCCTGAGCGCATCGCTAGCGCGCCGGATGAGCTCTCCAACAATACAACTGACGGTTGGATCAAATAGAAAACTAGTTGTTTGCTATATCTGCAAAACCACGATGTTCTATATGAAGCCGCATTTGAGATATCGTAATAACATTAGGACAAGTTATCTTAAATCTGGGATAGAGGGCCTCCTTTGGCAAAGTGCTGTGCTGTTGCGCAGCGTCTCGAAACAACAGGGAAGCAAATAGATGAAGCGAAGAACAACTCTCGGCCTTATCGGCGGCGGCTTTATCGGCAGCGGCTTGATCGGGAAGCCGATCAGCGCGCGTAGCGCTGTTAAGAAGCGATCTCGGATCCCTTTGAATCCTGCGAGCCCCCAGGACATTCATTTCATGCAGCGAAAGCTCGCCTACACGTACGACGATCGCTTGGTATTTTGGTACGTGCGCGCCGTCCGTTACGGATTGCGAGACGGCATGTTTACGCCGTTTTGGAACATGCATGTTGGCTTTGCGTTTGGCATTGAAGATTTAGGTGAATATAAATTCCGCTCGACCGCTCTCGGCAAGATTTTCTACACCGATCTGAAGACAGGAGAGCTGTTGGAGTACTTCGATAACCCCTATACCGGCGAGCGGCGCGAAGTCCAGCAACCCAGGTTAGATCGCTTGGTTCGCGTCCATGGATTACGTGGTGTTGAACGTCCGACCACGACAGGTAACAAGCGAAATGATGATGGCCCGCCGCAAGGACGGGTAACGCACAATGATGACATCGGACCGGCATGGATAATCGGAGATGATGTATGGGTCAACGGCGATATCGTGGAAAGACGAGAACTACCAAACGACCTCGGACAGCTTGTTCAAGTTAACGATTGGTTTACCTCTCACGGGTCGATTAGCGACGTATCCAACCCGGACGTAAAGAGCGCCCCCTCGACTCATACATTCAATGACATCAACACGTTCAACAGCCCGTGGATCGGAATGGACGGAATTGATGCTTCATCCGTCTCGCGCGGCTTTGGACGAAAATTCCATTCTGTTCAGGAAATGCCAAACGAATGGCGCAGATTCATGGGTGAATCTCATCCGGATGTTCTTGCAGACATTCGCGGAGCGATCGATGGATAGCTTGCACTGAGTACAACAATAGTTACGACCAAGTCGGATTGATTGACGTCTCGAAGCCTGAATTGGACCCAATCACAATAGTCACGACAATTGCAATATTGGAATGTGGAGAGAACACGATGCCTGACACCAAGATCGATCCGTTTGCTAAGACATTTGCGGTCTTTTTGATAGCTACTTGTATCGCAATGTCTAGTGCAGACGCACAAGACGTAGAAACAACAAGCCAAGACGCACGACAAATTCAAGAAATCATAGTGACCGCGCGAAAGCGAGAAGAGTCACTGTTGGACGCACCACTCGCGATTTCTGCATTCAATGAGGTCGAGCTTCGCAATGCCGGGTTCCATGACATTATCGATATTGCGAAGGCGACACCCGGATTGTTTATTGAGAAGTTCAACGGCTTAGGTGCACGTGTAGAGACGACGCCACGCTTCCGCGGAATTTTTCTTGCGTCGGGCGACCCCCTACACCAAACCGCGACAGTATTCCTCGACGGCATCTACATGAGCGGGGGCATTTCAACCCTTGGCATTGGCGAACTGGAACGTGTGGAGGTCATCAAGGGGCCACAATCCGCTCTATTCGGCAGAAATACATTCGCGGGCGCTATCAACTATGTAACGAAAAAGCCAAGCAATGAATTTCGCGTCGAAGTGGACGCCCTAACTGCGACGCGAGATGAATACCGAATCGCGCTTGGAGCAGAAGGCCCGCTTGGCAGTGATGTTTTGTCGTTTAGACTTGGTGCCATGTTCGATTCCAAGGGCGGCCACTATGACAATATTGCTGTACCGGGGACAAAGTTGGGTGACGAGTCACAATGGTCAGTCAATGGATCTCTACTATTCGAACCGAACAGTAAATTCAGCCTTAATGTTCGAGCCTCCTACCGGAAAATCGATGATGGACCAGCGGCGGCAACCTTTGGGTATGGAATAGAGGATCATAACTTCGGAGGATTTCGACTGGAGAACGGCCTTGCTAACACGAGCGACTCTGTAGTTCCCGCACCACTGGTCGAAACACGTAACGGAACACGTGGCGAATCTGTTTATCGTGGAACGATCCGGATGCCGGACGAGTCAACTATTGGGTTGAACACCGGCTTTGCAAATATCGAAGCCTTTAGGAGCGGATTTGTCGCGCATCCTCTCTACACCCCACAGGCGCTGCCGGGGCGGTTGAGCTACAACATAAACAACGTTAATGATTTCGGATTGAAGCTGGACTCTACAAGGTTGAGTGCACATGCCAACTACGATTTCAATGAGACGGTATCCTTGGCGTTACTTGCAGGGCACTACGAAGAGGCATGGGGGTTTTGGAATGACTAC
>JAGRJB010000073.1 GCA_020442965.1 Pseudomonadales bacterium | reverse complement strand
ACACATTCCAGCCCAGCTTTGCGGCATTCATCTTCGAAGTATGCCTGCAGGGCTACAGACAGGCCGAAGTGCTCGAGCAAAGAGGGGCGCAAACTCTCGACCACACGCCGCTTGACTCCCATCGCCTGATCAAGCACCGTCCCGAGTCCCACTAACTTCTGTTTGTACTCGTGATCATCATTGATCTGTGGCCGCTCTCGCAGCCAGGCGAGATCCATTTTGGCCGCGGTCAGCAGGCCACCCATTTGGTCGTGCAATTCGCGCGCAAGCTCTGATTTCTCAGATTCCGCCACGCTCTGCAGGTGCGAGGAGAGACTCGAGAGTTCGCGCGTGCGAGCGTCCACTTCACGCTCGAGTTCATCGCGGCGCAGCTTGTCTGCCAGGCGCCCCTGCTCGCGCCGCGCGGCATCAGCTGCAAACAGCTGCAACAACTTGAACACGAGGCCCGCGACAACCAAAGTGGCGAGCAGCAGCGCAATTCGCGCAATCATATTGCTCTGGTGGCGCGCGGCTTGCGCCAACTCCGCACGCTCAGCCGCGTACGCTTCCAGCCGTGCGAAGCGCCGCCGCATCTCCCCGATCGAATGTTGGCCCTCGCCACTGCGCACCAGATCCAATGCTCGCTCGTAGTCTCCCGCGCGCATTGCACGAAGCGTGTGCGCCAGATTGTCAAATTTCAAACGGGCCGGGACTGACAGGTCAGCGACAAGCGCGCTGAGTTGCGCATCCCCTTGAGCTCTTTCCTGCAAAGCCTGCATCACGGCTGGCAGACGCTCTGCCGCACTCGTCAGTGGCTGCAGATAGGCCGTGTCGCGAGTCAGTAGATAGCCCAACTGTCCCGATTCCGCATCCAAGACCGCCGCACGCCATTGCTCAATGAGCTTGCTGACCTCAACCGCGGACTCGAAGCGCGATGAATTTCGCTCGAGCTGGCGCAGCGACCATTCGCTGATCGCAAACAATCCCAGCAGTGCCAGGACGATGCCGACCAGCGGAAGAACGACAGCGGCCGGCAAACTCCAGACCGGCGAAACTCGAGCTACCATTCCTGCCCTTGCGGTTGGAAGCGGATGCTGCTGTCATCGGGGCCGCGCAATTGTCAATGCGTCATACCAATGCCTCCCAAGCAATGCGCCGCGCCAACGACTGCGACTCCGTGGCATCTTCAGCGACGCAAGGCTCCTGCGATCAATAGCGTTGCAACCGCGCCAGCGAGAGCGCCAAGGGCGACTGACCGCCAGGGATTGGACTGGACATAGTCGTCCGCATAATGTGCAGCACGCACGGCGGTATCGCGAGCCTTTGCGCTCTGATCGGCGATTTTTTCGCGAGCCTCATGCAACGTGTGCTTGACCCGCGTGCGGACCGCAGCGACGGCTTCACCACCCGTGTCCCCTAAGGACTTCAGCAGCTCCTCGGCCTGATCAGCGATCCGGTTGAGTTCAAGCACGCGCGCATCGCCTGATGGCGTCGCGCCGCCCTTGTTGTTGGCACCAAAATTCTGTTGCATCTTCGGTTCCGTTTGCATAGCCATCTCCTAGTGTGTATTGCACGACATTATCCGCTCTTGTTGCGCTGAGCGCGGTCGGTCATGACCATGCGAAGGCCTCAGAACGTCAATACTATTTGTAGGCGATCACCTACACGTTGCAAATCGATCGCAAGTGGCATCGACGAACTCGTGCGGAGCCGTTCTGCTAACGACCGCTTGCGCGCATCGGCGGCGGTTTACGCGTTGGCTGGCCCGGTCCTGGCGGCGGCTTACCCGGCAATTTTTGCGGCACAGGCGGGCGATCGGGCGCGTTTGGTGGCAGCTCTTCACGCTCCGGTTGTGATGAGTTCGTCTGCCTAACTCGCTCTCTGCCAGCCGGGAAGAGCGCTCCATCTTTGGTCTGTTGCCAATTGCGCCTGATGTGATCCGAGTTCATCCTAGGTCCTGATCGGCTTATGCACTCCAGGGTAAGGATGCAGGGCGCCGGACAACTCGATACAGCAGCGATCGCCCGATAATCGCGTGGGTGCTGCTTACCAGTCCTGTAGGTGTAAGTCTGACGTGACAACCGCGATCCTCCCCCTCGCATCGCTCCTGTTCGCTGCGCTGCTGTTCCAACCGCGTCTCCTGAAGGCTCCGTTGTGGAGAGCGACGATTACGCCGTTGGCCTCAATCATTGGCTCCGGGTTTTTGGTGGCTGGCCCCATTCTGGCACACACGGCAGGCACACTGGCTTTCGTGGCGATGTTCGCTCTGTGCGCGGTCGCGTATCTATTCGGCGTCGCGATCAGACACAATATTCTGTACATCGAGCCGCAGCTGAATCGCGAGCCACCACTGCTTGTTAGTACGCTCGAGCGCGGTGCTGACTTGGCTCTCTCGCTGGCCTACTTCGTCTCGGTCGCGTATTACCTCAATCTGTTTGCGGCATTTGGCCTGCGGCTGGGCGAGATCGTCGATCCGTTCTGGATTCGGTGGGCTTCGACGATTGCCATCGCCGGCATCGGCACAATCGGTGCGTTCGGCGGATTGGCAGCCCTTGAACGTCTGACCGAAGCCGCGGTCAGCCTCAAGCTTTCATTGATCGGCGGAGTTGTCGCCGCGCTCGCTGTCACCACCGTGATCGCATTTGGCAGCGGCAATTTGCACTGGCCTCTGGCTGAGCACGCACGCGGCACACAGGAGATTCGGGTACTGTTGGGACTCGTCATTCTCGTGCAAGGTTTTGAGACCTCCCGGTATCTGGGGATCGCCCATGACGCTGAGACTCGGGTCAGGACAATGCGCTGGGCGCAATGGATCTCGACTGCTATCTACGTCACGTTCGTGCTGCTGATCACGCGCTATTTCCGTGGCAATCTGCCAAAGATGGGCGGCGAAACCGCAATTATCGATATGTTGGCGCCGTTGGGCCTGACGTTAGCACCTGCGATCATTGCCATGGCGCTAGCATCGCAACTGTCGGCCGCGGTTGCCGATATGGCCGGTGGCGGCGGTCTCATCGCGGAGCTTGCTCGCAAGCGACTGTCCGCCAAGAGCGGCTATTTGATCATCGCGCTGGCCGCGATCGCGATCACCTGGACGGCAAATATCTACCAGATCATCGTCTACGCGTCCAAAGCGTTCGTGGCTTACTACGCGCTGCAATCGGCGCAGGCTGCGTTATCGGCCTGGCGCCTGGGCCAGCACGTTCGTGCATGCCTATTCATTCTCGGCGTCACGCTTGCCCTAACAATCATCGTATTCGCGATACCGGCCACCGTGTAGCTGCTCGCCCGTCCCGTACGCGACCGGTGAAATGCGGTCAACGCCTGCTGGACGCGCCAGGACGCCATGCTGCTGCAGCTCAAGGATTAGCGCCTGGCGAGGTAGAATAATCCGCCACACCTGCCAGACTGCGTTGCGGCTTGGCGGAGCCCGTATCGATCTGACCGACACCATCGCGATCGCCGAGCATGAGGAGATGACGGCTTGCTACGCCCTTATCGTCAAAACGCCCCTTGAACCCCGGCCCTAACAACGGGCTACGCTTCTGCCAAACCAATCCGTCCGCCGCCTCAGCCCCCAAACTCTGCCCCGCCCGCAACACGGTGCGGCGCGATTCGCGCTACTCCGTCTGGTCTGCAGAATCGCGCGACACCAATCGTTGCAGCGAGAAGGCGCCACGCAGCTCACCGGCGCCATAGCCGGTCGCGGCATCATGTGGATACTCGCCCTCGAGCGCGGCGCGCAGTGCCGATGGTTGATCAACACGCGGGCCATGGCATACCAGGCATTGCGAACTCATCACGATCGCTTTCATGTAGCGTTCCGTGCGCCCACGAGGTCCAACGGTCGCAACGAATTCTGCGATCTCGTTAGCAGGTTCCCCGTTAGCGAGGCGTTCGGCAAATCGGTCCAGCTGCCTCTGCTCCCACTCGTCGGGTGAGCCGGTCATCGGATTGCGCACCCGCGTTCCCACGCGCTTGACCTGCCAGCCGCTCTCGCGTGACAAGCGACTCCCGATTGCCGGCGCTTCATCCTTGCACACCACGATGGCTTGCACTGGACCGCCGCTCTTCATGGCGGCCTGCAGTTTCCCCGCAAGCTCAGCTTGAAACCTGGCAGCGAGTGCCGCGGGCTCGTGCATCGCGGCGACGTTCCATCCGCTGTGGTCAAAGTACTGCCCATACTGGGCCAACGATTGCGATATGCGCGCGCGCGCTGCGGGTGATGCGGCGTTCTCTTGCAAATCTGCGGCAGCCTCGAGCATGTCTGCGAGCAGCACGTGCAATGCCGCGTCAGCTTGCGGCTCCAGCTTGCAGTTGAGTATCAAGTAGTCGATTTGCCCGCGTATGCCGGTCGCAAGATCTGCGGACGGCGGGGCGGCGAGCAGAGCACGAATCCGCTCCATGCCAGTGCGCAACGGTAAGTCGGTCGCCCACTTTTGCCCGTCATTGAGGACCAATGCCGGATTGGCGGCATGGTCGTGCTCGGGCTGAACCGCCCACGCTGTCGGCAGAGCGGCGATCACCACAATCGCCGTCGTCACGAGAAGCCTGAGTCTTTGGTGCATCGTGCTGATACCTTTCTGCCAGGCGCGCAGTTTGCCGCAAGTCCACGCGCAAGATCACCCGGATCACTACGTACCCAGATTCTCGCCGTGCGCCGTCGCGCCGATCTGCATGGGCTGCCTGCGGATTGCCGCCGCACGTGTTGGTTGCGCGTGTCTTCGACCACGGGTCATACTCGATCGCAGAACCTTCGCGAGGAGCCGCCCAGCATGTCCGAGACGAATCCAGCCGACCGTACGCTCGACATCGCACTCGATGATCCGGCTCGTCGTCGCATGCTGCAGCAGCTGGGACTTGGCTCTGCCGGGCTGTGGCTGACTGCGTGCCTGTCGCCCAGCGCCGCTACGGCCACGGCCAGGCCGACCGCGCGCCCTGCCGGTATGATCGGCGCAGGGCCGGTGCAACTGACCGCCTATGTGGGTGTCGCGCCAACCGGCGCGGTAACCATCGTTTCTCCGCAGACCGAGATCGGCCAAGGTGTATTCGATTCACTGGCGCGCTTGATCGCCGAGGAACTCGAAGCGGACTGGTCACAAGTGACGGTTCTGAACCCGTATGCTGATGGGGCGTTCGTGAGCCCGATCAGCAAGCGCCAAAAAATCGGCGGCAGCGACTCTGTTATTTCTTACTACCAACCACTGCGGCAGGCCGGCGCCACCGTTCGCGACATGCTCATTGGTGCGGCGGCAGCGCGCTGGAATGTTCCAGCCGGAGAATGCGCCGCGATCGCGGGTCGAGTCGCTCACCCTGCCAGCAACCGCTCGTTGTCGTTCGGCGAACTAGCTGAAGCCGCGACCAGGATCCCCGTTCCGGCCTCGATCACACTAAAGGCAGATAAAGACTTCAAGCTGATTGGCAAACGACTGGCCCGTAAGGACGTACCCGCAAAAGTCGACGGTTCTGCCCAGTTCGGCGCTGATATTCAGATCCCGGGAACACTAACAGCCGTATTGCGCCGCTCGAATACCGTGCAAGGAAAGCTCAAGCGCTTCGCTGCTGCCAGCGTCACCTCGAAAAAAGGTGTGATCGCCCTGGTGCCGCTCGATGATGCAGTCGCCGTCGTTGCCGACGGCTACTACAACGCGAAGTCCGCCGCTGACGCGCTGGAGATTGAGTTCGACGAAACCGCGGTGGAGAAGCTCGACTCCGCGAGCATCAGGGAACAGCTCGCCCGCGCGTTGACCGACGAAGCTGGCGTCAAGCCATTCCCGTTTGTCGACCGCACCCAGAAGCCACCGAAGATGACGCCAGGAAGCAAGGCCGCCGTCGATGCCGCGCTCGAGGCAGCGGGCAAGCGTGTGCTGGAAGCGACTTACGAGGTGCCCTACGTCGCGCATACCACGATGGAACCGCAGGTCTGCATGGCGCGGGTCGATTCCACGAGCTGTGAAATCTGGGCGCCACACCAGGCGCCCGACACGGGCCACAAGAAGGCGGCTGAGTTGTTAGGCCTGCCGATGGAGAGTATTCGCTTCAATTTGACCTTTGGCGGCGGTGGTTTCGGCCGCAAATGGGAACTCGACGCGCTGTTGCAGTGCTTGCGGATCGCGAAAGAAATTCCGGGCAAACCAGTGCGCCTCATATGGACGCGCGAGCAAGACGTCAAGCATGATTTCTATCGCGCCGCCTATCGGGCGCACTATCGAGCTGCGCTTGGCGCGGACGGCTCGGTCAGCGCCATACATGGACGCATCGCAGGCCAATCGCTGCTCGGCTTTAAACGCATGGGGCCACCTGACTTCCCAGACCCGACGGTACACAGTGGCTTGATTCCGAATGAATACGCGTTGGGCGAACGCTACGGCGACCTGGCGACTCTCGATCTACCGATCCCGGTCGGATTCTGGCGCTCGGTGTCACTATCGCACAACGGCTTCTTCGCCGAGAGTTTCATCGACGAGTTGGCGCATTTCGCTGGCAAAGATCCCTACCAATTCCGCCGTATGTTGTTAGCCCAACAACCGCGCATGCTGGCAGTCCTTGAGCAGGCGGCGCAGGCGGCGGACTGGGACAACAAGCTACCCGCTGGGCGAGGACGAGGCATCGCGATCAGCGCCGGCTTCGGTTCGATCTGCGCGCAAGTCGCCGAAGTCGAAAAATCCGGCGACCAGGTGCATCTGCGCCGCATGACCTGCGCGTACGACTGCGGCAAGATCATCGATCCCAGTACGGTTGATGCGCAGATCGAGGGTGGAATCGTCTACGGCATCAGTGGTGCGCTCGCGGGTCTCGAGATCGAACGCGGCTCCATCAAACAAAGCAATTTCAACGATTATCCGGCGCTCAGAATCAACGCGATGCCGAAGATTGAGGTGCATCGCATCGTGAGCGATCAGGCACCGGGGGGCATAGGCGAAGCCGGTGTGCCCGCCGCCGCCCCAGCACTGGCGAACGCGATTTTCGCCGCCACGGGCCAACGTGTGCGGCAACTGCCGGTCAAGCTGGACGGGCTGACGATCCCGTTCGGTTGAGCATCTTGACGATCGCGCGCGCCGTGAATCCAATGGACTACCTAACGCTCGACTGCGATGTTCTGACTCTGCCGATTGTGCTCTCGTCCTAACCACCAGGCGTTGACCCCCCAAGCTGCGGCGACGCCAGCGCCGAGGAACGCCGCGCCCGCGGCGGTCAATCCAGCCTGCTCCAGTGCGGATTTGATCTGCGCGACCAGCATATCGGTGCCCCGATAGACCGGCACGTCGATCGTGTTCTTCGCCTTGTATTTGGTCTCGGTATCGAGCCGCGCAAACAGCATCTCTCGGCCGGGCCGCATGAATGCGTACTCACCCCAACGGCGCGAGATCATTGCAACAATTAGCACCCAAAATCCACCCGTAAACCCTAAGACCACAAACATCAGCACCATCGTAACGGGCACACTCATCAGCAGCGCGCCTAACCCGAGCTTGGTGGCGATGCGCCCGGTCAGAAAGATCTGCGAGAGAATGGTCAGCGTCTGAATGACATAATCGAGCCGCGCGAACACTTGCGTTCTATCGGCGGAGTCGGCGTAGCGCTCGGCAATAAGGCGCAGCTGTTCGAAATAGAGGATCGTATTGACGGTGGAGACGAATACCACGAATAGGGCGATGCCAAGCAGGTAGCGCGATTTGAACAAGAGCACAAAGCCTGCAAACGGATTGCCGCCCAGGCCGCGCGCTCGCGTACCCGTGGCCGCTGCCGCGTCTACTCGATTGTCCCAGATCTTCAGCAACAGGCGCTGACAAATGATCGCCGCAACGAACATGGCAGCACCCAGCGCCAGCACGCCCGCCGTGCCAATCGATTCGACGGTCAGATCCGTTATGAGTGGACCAACCAGCGCGCCGGCCGTACCGCCCGCGGCAATGACACCGAACAGGCGTTTGGACTGACCACTGTCGAACAACTCGAGCAGGAAGCTCCAGAACACGGACACGAGCATCAGATTGAGCACGCTGATGTAGACGTAAAAGAACTTGGCCGCGAATTCACTGTCGGGGTTGGTGTGGAAGTACCACGCGAGAGTGAACAAGGACACCGCGACGAACGCGTAAATGCCAGGCAGAAGCACCGCGCGACGCACCCAGGCAACCAGCGCTCCATAGATTGGAACAATGGCGACCGCACCTATCGATGTGATGATCCACAGATTGGCCACCGCTTCGCGCCCGATGACCGTGGCAAACGTTTCGCGCACGGGCCGCACGGCAAAATAGCCGCCGAGCACGAAGAAAAATAGCAGGAACGCGGTCATGACCGCCCGCGTCTCACTCGGCTCCACCTGGCCAAGCCGGTTCAGCAATCGCGAGAGCATTCCCGCATTCTGGTTAGTTGCCATGGGAGTGCTACTTGGGTTCGGACAGATTGACAGCTTCTCGCACCCAGAGGTTCTTCTCCACGGCATCGAGTACGTACTTGGCAAGAGTCGCGCGTGAAACCTTCCACGTGAGCTTGCGATTCGCGGGCGCGAGACCCTGCCACGCGACCAGATCGCCTCGGACGCGAGGATCTTCCGTGAGCTGCGGGGGACGCAGTGAGGTCCAGTCCAGATTGCTCCCGCGCAGGACTTCCTCTTGACGCGTCTTGTCGCGCAACGTTTCTCGGAGAATGTACTTCTGGATCATGCGCACTGCGAAAGTGCCCTGGCCGTGACTGTCACCGGCACCGAGCGAAGAAACGACGACGATGCGTTTGATCGCCGCGCCGCGCATTTCGGCCGCTATGCGCCGCGTACCTTCGGACAATTCAGTCGAGGGCGTTTTACTGTAGATGCCCAGTGCGGAGACCACGGCAGCCCACTGCCCGGCCAGTGCGGCGCGTATCGCAGTCGGATCGCCAATATGACCGCGCACGGAATCGAGGCGCTGATGAGTGATCGTCAGCTTGGCCGGGTCGCGCACCATCGTGCGCACGGTCCATCCGCGCTCCAGCGCTTGCGAAACGATTGCGTTGCCCGCTTTACCGGTGGCGCCAAAAACGACGATTCGTGTTGTCACTTGCAGTTGTCCGATTACCGCGCACATGCAGCGCGCCGCGCAAGGATACTCGCTCACAAAAAGGGGCGCCTTTACATTCCTGCGCTTGGCGCCCTTGGCCTGCCAGCGCCGAAGCACGCTTAAGCGATTCGTGTCGTACTCGATGCAATCAGAACTTGTGCCGAGCCCAAGGCCTAGGAAGCTGATGGAACTTGCAGACGCTTGCAACGAGCGCCGCGTGGCACTTCCAAGAGTAGACTGACGGCGCCTGCTGCTTCTATATGCACCTATGCAAACTGCAAACCCGGATGGCGACCACGGGGCCGAGTGCCATTTTCGAATGCGGAGACCGCCTTGAGAATCATCGAGCCATTCTATATCCGCGCCAAAAGTCGCGGGCGCCTACCCTTCTGTTCAGCGCGGAGGCTACCACGTGAGAACGGTTGCTTCTGACCCAGGCTATGGAACAGTCGCCCGCCTGCTGCACTGGGGCGTAGCTCTGCTCGTGATCGCGCAGATCATGATCGCATTGCGAGCCTGGACGCTGCCGGTGAGCGACGCCAAGCTGAGCGTGCTCATGCAGCATCGTTCGCTCGGTCTCACGATTCTGGTGTTGATCGTGATCCGACTCGGCTGGCGCTGGACGCACGCAGTGCCGCCGCTACCTCGCGCGGTCGGCGCAGCGCCTCGTGCGCTCGCGCGATTCAATCAGTATTTGCTGTACGCACTGCTGCTGCTGTTACCGATATCGGGGCTGATCATGTCGCAGGCCGCCGGCGTCGTAGTTAGTTGGTTCGGCATTTTCGATCTCCCGAACGTCGTCGACACTGACCCCACCCTCCTCGGGAGAATGAAATTCGTTCATCTACTGTTGAACACCGTGCTGTTCGCCGCCATTGCATTGCACCTCGGCGGTGCGCTGCGTCATGGTTTATGGCTCAAAGACGGCGTATTCCAGCGCATGTTGATCGGTCGCAGCGCCACTCGATCGAACGATCGACGCGGCGCTCGGCGATCTGTGTGACGAAGCGCAGCACAGCCGACCGCGTAAATCTGGGCGCCTGGATCACAAGCCATACTTGTGCGCCTCGAACACGCTCCATACACTGCCGCAGTGTTCCGCAAAATCCTCCATTGCTACCCGCCACGGCGCTGCGGGGCGGCATTCAGAGCTTGAGTTAGTCGCATGCAACACGGTAGTGCAATGAGTTCCAGCCGCTCGTTGCCCCTCGAAGTCATGCGATGCGAAACATTCTGGGAGCGCACGCGCGGCATGCTGCTGCGGCCCCGCCTGCGAGCCGATCAGGCTCTACTGATAGAACCTTGCGGTTCCATCCATATGATCGGCATGCGCTATGCGATCGACGTCGTGTTCGTCGATCGGACTGGTCGCGTCATCAAGGTGTGCCCGAACGTACCGCCATTCGGCTTTGCCGCCGCGCGTCGTGCGCATGCCGCCTGGGAGTTGTTAGCTGGAACCTGTGATCATCTCGACATTTGCGCCGGACAGCAGCTCACATTCGTGACCCGCTAACGACGAATATGGCCATCGTGGGTTGTCAGGACGCCGTACAGCTCAGGACGACGATCGCGGAACACGAACCAGTTGTTCCGTTGTTCGTCGAGCGCCGCCAGGTCGAACTCGGCGATGAGCACCGCATCCTCAGCCGCGCCCGCTTCGGCTACCTTGGCGCCCGATGCCTCGGCAATGAACGACGATCCATAGAACCGAATATACAAGCCTTCCGGGTTTTGCAGTGAACGTTCGAGACCGTAGCGGTTCGCGACGATCACGGGCGTGAGATTGGCCGCCGCGTGTCCCTGCTGCGTCCGCTGCCAATGATCGCGTGAGTTCACCGGCAAGGCAGGCGGCGGCTCACTACCGATCGCAGTGGGATAGAACAACAACTCGGCACCCATCAACGCCATCGCGCGCGCGCACTCCGGAAACCACTGATCCCAGCAAATGCCGACGCCGATTCTCCCAAAGCGCGTATCCCAGACCTTGAAACCCGTGTCGCCCAACGAGAAGTAGTTCTTTTCCTGGTAGCCAGGGCCGTTCGGGATATGGGCCTTGCGATAGACACCCAGATTCCGCCCGTCAGCGTCGAGAATCGCGACGGAATTGAAGAACGCGCGGTTGTCACGCTCAAAGAAGCTGATGGGCAGGACAACACCCAGCTCGCGGGCAACCGATTGAAAATGCTTGATCGCACGATTGTCCGCAACCGACGTCGCCAGATTCAGATGACGCGAATCCTGCTCGATGCAGAAGTACGGCGTCTCGAACAATTCCTGCAGCAGAATGACCTGTGCTCCCTGGCTTGCCGCTTGTCGTACGAGCGCCTCGGCGCGGGCAATATTCGCGTCGATGTTCCAATCGCAGGCGAACTGTGTCGCGGCGACCAGTACTTTGCGTTCGCGCCGTCGCAGGTGCGGAAGTTCGGTGGGTTTGCTCATCGTATAAGGTCTGCTCGCGCGGCCAGAATCTTGCCCGGATTCAGGATACCGCGTGGGTCGAGCGCGTGCTTGAGTGTGCGCATGGTCGCAATCTCCGCCGAGGTACGTGACAACGAGAGGTACCGAAGCCGCTCGGTCCCGATGCCATGCTCGGCCGAAATCGAGCCACCGATGCGTGCCAGCGGCTGATAGACAATCTCATCGACCCGGTGGCGCAGCTTCGGATCCTCACCCGTCGCAACGACCAGATGCAGATTGCCGTCCGCCATATGTCCAAAAATATGGGTGCGATCCGGGCCGACGAGTCGATCCAGCTCGGCCCCGACCTGCTCAGTGTACGCTTGCATTGCCTCGATCGGCATACTCACATCGAATGTCTGCAACGCGGCAATCCGTCCCACCGCGAATACGTCCTCACGAATCGCCCACATGGCGCGACGCTCTTGATCAGACTTGGCGATCGTAGCATCGGCAACCACGCCCATCTGCAGCAAGTCACTCAGTAGCGCCTCGAGTCGCGCCTGATCGGCGATCGGGTCCGTTCCTAACGATTCGATCAGCGCATAGAACGGCGCGCCGCGCGCCAATGGTGGAACGTGGTTGGCCGGTGGGGCCGTGTTGATGTCATAGAAATTGCCCCACAGCACCTTGAAGGCGCTCAGGTGCCCGCCGAGACCCGCATCGAGATGCTGGAGCACCCGAACCAAAGCAGAGAACTCTTGCACCGCGAGCAACGCAGTATCATGGCTACGCGGCTTCGCGACCAGCCGCAGTTCGGCGCGCGTCACGATACCGAGCGTGCCTTCACTGCCGATGAACAGCTGTTTGAGGTCGTAGCCAGCATTGTTCTTGAGGACGCGATTCAACGATGTCAGCACCGTGCCGTCCGCCAGCACCGCCTCCAGACCTAATACCAGCCCGCGCGTCATTCCATATCTAACAACACGAGTGCCGCCGGCATTCGTCGCGATATTGCCGCCGATCGTCGCACTGCCGCGCGCACCGAGATCGAGGGGAAACATCAGCTCGTATTGCTCGGCCGCCTCTTGTACCCGCTGCAATGGCACTCCCGCTTGCGCACGCAGCGTGCGACCCGTAACGTCGACGTGCTCGATCGAGTTCATCCGCTCGAGCGACAGGATCAGATCCCCCGCACGTGCCACCGCTCCATGGACGAGGCCAGTGAGGCCGCCGTGCGGCACCACGGGCTGCGAGCGAGCGTGACACAGCGCGAGGACACCTGAAACTTCCTCGGTGGTAGCCGGCCGCACCAGCGCGTCAGCGTCAACCACACCGACCGAGCGATTTACGGGTCGCGCCCGAACGCTGTCGCCCAGCAACAATCCAACGTCGCCGACCACAGCGCGGAGCGCCTCCAGGAATCCAGCATCCAGCATGACCACTACGTTAGCGCGTGGACGCCTCGCTGTGCAAAGCGAGTTCCTCCCACTAACGAGAAAGCGGCGTTGTCACATTAGTGCAGAACGCGCGCCGTTTCTGCCGCTTCCGCATCCGCTGCACGCGCTTCCGTCGTTGGAAACAGCGCCTGATCGAGCGCCAGAATATATGTATTCACGTCCACTGCACCCGGTACAAACACCCGACCGTTGAACAGCAGATTCGGAACGCCGCGGACGCCAAAGCCGCGCAGCCGTTCTTCGGCCTTGATGAGTTCATCGACGCCTGCGTCGGAGTCGCGAAACTGGCGCAGCAAGTCCGCAGACAGGCCCGCATCCTCACCAATGCTACTCAGCACATCGACGTTGCCGATGTCGCGACCAGACTCGAAATACGCACGGAAAACACCGGCCGCAACATGTGCCTGCAAACCTTCGCGCGCCGCCAGGAATGTCAGGCGATGCGCTTGCGTCGTATCGGGGACGGTCTCGATTTGATCAAAGTTGAATCGCAGCCCAAGCTCTCGGCCCGCTTCGCGCAGACTCCGCTCGGCGAAATCGACCGTGATGCCGTTGGGCAATCTTTGCTCGAGATAGCGTCGAAACGGCGCTTCCGCGGCGTTGCCAGCGGCGGCTGCTTCGCCGTCGGTCGCCGGCAATCGAAACGGGTGCCAACGGACTTCGGGCGCGATACTTCCCTGCAGATTGCCAAGCGCACGGCCGACTTGCGCCATGCCGAGCCACGACCATGGGCAAGTGAAGTCCGCCACCAGGTCGATGTCGAATGTCTTGCGAGGCGAGGACATATGCGGAATGAGTTGAGTCATGACTACAGACATGGGAATGCTTGGCGGAATTTCAAGCCCGACTGCGTGCCGCCAAACCTGAACTCACCTGCTGGGAGATCCGGATCGCGGTCTCCAGCGCACGCAGCCCGTCGTCGCCCGTCACGATAGGGTCTTTCCTTTCGACAATGCAGGCCAGGAAAGATTCAATTTCGGCGCCGAGCGCGTCACCCTGCTCAAAACTCGCCTCTTCGATCACGACCGGCAGTTGCCCTGGCTCCGGCGCACCCGCACGCTTGCGGATGAGCGTCAGAATTTTTTGCTGCAGATCGAGCGATAGGTAAGCGTCATCCTCGAAAACGCGCAGCTTGCGCTCGCTTTTCAAGCTCACGCGGCTCGCGGTGGTGTTAGCAATGCAACCATTGGCGAAGGCAATGCGCGCATTCGCGATGTCGATCGCATCCGAGAACACCGGACTGCCGATTGCATCGATCGAGACGATTTCGCTGCGGGTGATGCTCTGGATCAGATCGATATCATGAATCATCAGGTCCAGTACGACATTGACGTCGGTCCCGCGCTCCTTGTATGGCGCAAGCCGTTGCGACTCGATAAATCGCGGCGTCGTCAGGTGCGGCTCCGCGGCACGCACGGCCGGATTGAAACGCTCGAGGTGCCCAACCTGAAGTACCCGTTCATGGTGGCTCGCAAGCGCGATCAGCTCGCGCGCCTGCTGTACGGACTCGGTAATCGGCTTTTCCACCAGCACGTGCGCACCGGATTGCAAGAAAGCGGCGGCAATCTCGAAATGGGCGGGCGTCGTGGTCACGACGCTGACCGCGTCTACCTGCCCGAGCAGTTCCCGATAGTCGCTCAGGTGTCTGGTCCCTAACTCTGCGGCCACTCGCTCGCGCGCGTCGGCCAGCGTGTCCACCACGGCGACCAGCGTGCTCGCTGCATTCTGGGCGTACTTCTGCGCGTGAAAGCGACCGAGGTAGCCCACGCCGATCACGGCGGTGCGGATGCTGCTCATGCGCTATTATGCGCGCATCGGAGCCAGCGGTTGAGGTGCAGCCTGCCGTGGCGCTCACAGGGAGTTGCGATCGCTGGTGTTTGCTTCTTTGTCTAGTACTTGGCGTTCGTTTCATGCGCAATCGCCGCTCAGGCGCGAGCTATCGATGTTGGTCATCGCGCTCGTGATCGGGCTATTGATACTACCCGTGCTGATATTTCTCGCCGGTCGATTGACGCTCGGTGCGTACGCCAACGGCGGGCTGCTCGCGCTGTTCGCGGATTACTTTCGCGGCCTGATCAACGGCCATCTGAGCGTTTGGCTCGCTGTTGTGGGTCCCTACGGATTTTATCTGCTGGCTCGCCTGCTCGCGCTCGTCTGGCGCTTCACCCGTTAGGTCAAATTGCAACCACATTTGTGTGACGGTCGTCACGCATTGCAAATTGTTGGCCCTTCGGGCCGTCGCCAACTGGCAACATTGCGCCCATCGTTGCTGAGATGACGAATGAAGCAAGCTAGGGGCGAATGATGCGCGAGCCGACCGATACGGGATCGACCAACGCTGCGGCGACGCAGTCGCGGCCCGCGGAACACGACGCGACCGGTATTCAGAAAATCAAAGTGAAGCTCGTAGGCGAGATGGGCCTCGCGAACGACGCGCCAGGGTTCGATCCGTATAACAGCGCTGGCGGCAAGACTGCACAGATACCCTGGCGCCGGCGCGAGGACCGCCGCTAGTCCGGCAGCGCTGATCGCCGTGCCATCGCGGCCCGGCTGCGTTCGCGGATCGCACGATACTCGTCGCCAACCTGGCGTCTGTTGCGCACCCGTGGAGCCCGGTTTTCGAGCACCAGAGTCGTCCGACGCCAGGCTGGAGAAATCACGCCGACAGCTCGCAATGGAGACCGGCCTGGGCAGCGGCACCGACAGGCTCCGCGCAACGGTCGGATCGATCGGCGATGTTGCGCAAGGCGACAGCAGTGGTCACGCCGCGAACAGGGGAACTGCCACCGGTCGGCGAGACTCAAACGAGGACATGTCCAATTGCCTTTCGATCGCGGGCAGGCGTGCCAGACTAGGAACGCGGCCAGTAAACAGCGACAATCGCCGCCAGCATCGCGATGAGCGCCGCATGCCCCCACCCGCGCCAACGGCGAACCCGCAGTTCGCCGTAGAAGCTGTACGCTGCGGCGATTGCCGCCGCCAGAATCAGCACAAATGCACTGATCAGCGGTCCCAGCTCGTGCGCGGCACGTTCGCGGAACTCTGGCAGCAGCAGGAATACGACTAATGTCAGAAACAGGGCGATCGTCGTCGAGACCAGCGATCCCATCACGATTCCGATCAGAACTGTTAAGGGCTTCATTGGGCAGTACGGGTTAGGATATCGTGATGCTTGTTGCGGCCCTCCCCAGGGCCTTAGCCTTGCATTGTACTTGTTGCCGCCCATCGCGGCCCGGAGTTACATGATTCATCGTCGGCGTAATAGTCCGTTTGCCTTCCTCGCCACCTGCGCACTCGCGGCTGCGCTGGTAATTACCGCGGGGTCCGCACCTGCGCCGGCTAGCACGTCGCTGCTGCCGCCGGGCTCAATCGCGCCGACTGAGCGCCAGCGCGCCATCGCGCGCCGTGTCAGCTCGATGCTGGAGGGGATGCATTACACCGGCGCAAAGCTGGACGACAGGATGTCGAGCGTCGTGTTCGATCGTTACCTCGACACGATCGATCGGCAGCGGTCCTACCTGCTGGCAAGCGACCTCAAGGACTTTGAACAGTACCGATTACGCTTCGACGACATGGCGCGTAGCGGCGAGATCGACGGCGCATTCGCGATTTTTGCACGCTATCAGCAACGCAATCGCGAGCGCCTGCAATACGCCATCGACGCGCTCGCGCAAGAACCGGACTGGACCGCCAAAGAGAGTTTCGAGTTCGATCGTGAGAAGGCGCAATGGCCCACTAGCACTGACGAACTGAACGAGATTTGGCGCAAGCGCGTAAAGAACGATGCTTTGTCGCTGCTGCTGACTGGCAAGAGCTGGCCGGAGGCGCGCGATATCCTGCGCAAACGCTATCAGCATTCGCTCAAACGGGTCGACCAAGTGACCGCTGACGATGTTTTTGAAGCATTGATGAATGGTTACGCTCGCGCATACGATCCGCACTCGAGCTATTTCTCACCGCGCAGCTCTGAGGAATATCGTATTCAGATGAGCCTCAATTACGACGGTATCGGTGCTTCGCTGCAACTCATCGATGACTACGTAACGATCATGAATGTCATCGAAGGAGGCCCTGCGGCAGTCGCGGGCAACTTGAAAACCAACGATCGAATCACCGGCGTCGGCCAGGGGCGCGAAGGCCCGGTAACCGATGTCATCGGTTGGCGACTGGACGACGTGGTGCAGCTTATCCGCGGCAAAGCCGGCACCCAGGTTCGACTGCAAATTCTGGCGTCCGGCGCCGCGCCGGGTTCAGCGGAAAAAACGCTGGAATTCACGCGCAATAAAGTCACGCTGGAGGCACAGGCGGCGAAGAAAGAGCTGCGCACCATCGAGCGCGGCGACCGCAGCCTGAAGGTCGCGGTGATCACCGTGCCAGGTTTCTATCAGGATGTGCAGGCACAAAGCGCCGGCGACAAGGACTTCCGTAGCACGACCCGCGATGTACGTAAGCTGCTCGATGAAGCCAAGGCGGAGAAAGTGGACGGTGTCGTACTCGATTTGCGCGGCAATGGCGGCGGCTACCTACCCGAAGCGACCGCGCTGACCGGATTGTTCATCGACAAAGGACCCGTGGTGCAGTTGAAGGTAACCACCGGCGAACTCGAGGTACAGGACGATCCGGATCCGGGCATCGCCTACGCGGGCCCGCTCGTGGTGTTGGTCGACCGATTCAGCGCATCGGCGTCCGAGATTTTTGCAGGGGCGATCCAGGATTACCGCCGTGGCCTGATCGTCGGGCAGCGCACCTTTGGCAAGGGCACCGTGCAAAATCTGGTGCCTCTCGATCGGTGGTCGTCCAAGCCAACTAGTGGTCAGCTGACGGTCACGATCGGCAAGTTCTACCGTGTTACGGGCGAGAGCACGCAGCATCGCGGCGTCGAACCGGACGTGCCGCTACGCTCGCCCATCGATATCGATGAGGTCGGCGAGAGTGCGCTGCCGGGCGCACTGCCTTGGGATCGGATACCGGGTGTACCCTTCAGACTGGAAGCCCGGATGCCCAAGACGTCAATCGCCACGCTGGCG
>JAGRJB010000072.1 GCA_020442965.1 Pseudomonadales bacterium | reverse complement strand
TAGAGCGTGCCTTGCGGGCCGCGCAGTATCTCGATGCGCTCGATGTCGAAGATGTCCAGCAGCGCGCCCTGTGGGCGCGCGATGTATACATCGTCCACATAGAGCGCGACACCCTGCTCGAAGCCCGCCAGCGGATCTTGTTGTCCGACGCCACGTATGAACGCCGTCAACGTGGAGTTGGTCGCGCGGGATGGTTCGAGCGTGACGCTCGGCACGAACTGCGCGAGTTCGGCGATGTCGGACGCGCCGACCTGCTCGAGCGAGGTGGCGGAGAATGCGCTGACCGCGAGTGGCACATCCTGCAGCGTCTCCTCACGACGCCGCGCGGTGACCACCACCTCGGCGAGCTGGTCTCCCCCAGCTCGCTCGGTGCCCTGCGCCGAGGCGAACGGAGATTGGAAGCAGGGAGCTGCGAGCACCGTGCCGAGTGCGATTGCGAGCGTGCGCGTTGACAGGCGGAACATATATCCTCCATACCGGTACGGGCCGGCTTAATTCAGCGATCGTTGAACGGTAGGCTCAACAGGTGTTGAATGTCAATACCTGTTGTGCCGGCGCAACGGCTGCGACCTGCCTAAGGAGAACCAATGACCGCCAAGAGAGCGTCGCCCCCCGCACCAGCGGGACGCGAAAAGATCCTCGATGCAGCAGAGGCGTTATTCGCCGAACGTGGCTTCTTTGGCGTCACCATGCGACAGATCTCCGAGCGGGCAGGCGTCGACGTGGCGCTGCCTAACTACTACTTCGGCTCGAAGCAGGGGCTGTTCGATGGCGTATTCTTGCGACGCGCTGAAATACTCAACGCTCGCCGCAGCGAGGCGCTGGAGCGCGCACTGGCGACGACAGCGGACGGCAGGCCGGAACTGGCCGGGATTATTGACGCCTTCTTGCGGCCTATCCGTGACGCGCAGTCGAGTGCGGATGTTGGGTGGCGCAATTACTGTCGGCTGGTTGCGCTAGTGAATAGCTCACCGGTCTGGGCGCGGATGATGACCTCGCATTTCGATGCTCTCGTCAGCAAGTTCGTTAGCGCATTGCGACTTGCACTCCCGGATGTGGAAATGAAGGATCTATACTGGGCCTACCACTTCCTGTCCGGTTCTTTGACACTAACAATGGCGGATACTGGACGTATCGATGCGCTATCAGGTGGGCTGTGCCATTCGGAGAATGCTCGTGACGCCTATGCACACATGAAGGAGTTCTACACGGCGGCGTTCGTCGGCCTTGCGAAGTCGAGCGCGCGTAGTGCTACCAAGAAAGCTAGCCGTCGAACGAAGGCGTAGCTCGTCACGATTCGTCGGAGCGGCACTTGCAGAGTGTTCGGGGGTGACGCCCGCAGTCCTCTGCGCAGTCTGTCAGCCCTCGAAGAACCCCATCTTGACCCCGGCCAACTGAATGACGTCGTTGTCAGTCAGTCGCTTGGCCTGTGCACCGATCGGCGTGCCATTGACCTGCGGGTAGTCGTTCTCTTTCTCGCTCTCGACGTGCACGATAAAGAAACCGTCCTGCCGGCGTGTGATCGCGGCGACCTGCACCCCAGGGCGGCCGAGCGTCGTCAACGCCTTGTTGAGCTCGAGCTCGCGCCCGGCGAACGCGCCGGACAAAACCTGCAGCTTGGCTTTTGCCACGGCCACCTTGCCGTCGCCGGCCAAGCTGCGACGAACGCCGCTGGCGGAGACGTTCGAGGCGGCTTTGGCCGCGGCAGCCTGAATCTTGCCGACCGGGCGTGACGAGGGCTGGATGACCATCGTCTTCTCGAATTCGTCTTGCGCCTCGTCGTCCTCGACGAAGCGTAGCTGGTGGTGACCAACGGTGACGACGTCGCCATGCTGCATGGCGTGCTTCTTGATGAGCTTGCCGTTGACGTAGGTGCCGTTGGTACTGTTGAGATCCTCGAGAAATGAATCGTTCAAGATATTGATAATCAACGAGTGATGACCCGACACGGCCGGGTTATCAATGCGGATATCGTTGTCCGGGAGCCGGCCAATGGTGTACCGCTCCTTATTCATGTTGTATTCGGCCATTACCTGACCGTCCAGGCTCAACACTAACCGTGCCATGCTCTCGCCTCGACTTTAGCTGAACCAGCTCAAAATCTTGTCAACCACACTACGCTTTGCAGGAAACAACTCGACCGCCTGCGCCAGGAGTATCGAGATGTTATCCCGACCGCCGTTGTCGTTGGCAAGCTGAATCAATTGTTTAGCGACCTCTTCCAGATTAGCACCAAAGGTGTGGATCGTTAAGCGGATATCCTCATCCTGCACCATATCCGACAGGCCGTCGGAGCACAGCGCGTAGATATCGCCTTTCTCGACCGGCAACTCCTTGATTTCTACGTCGACGGTCGCCTCTACTCCAAGCGCGCGCGTCACGTAGTTCTTGTTGGCGGCGC
>JAGRJB010000071.1 GCA_020442965.1 Pseudomonadales bacterium | reverse complement strand
AGAACAGCTTGCGCTGCGCCTTGGTTGTAGCGACTTTCACCAGCCGCCAGTTGCGCAAGACGTATTCATGGATCTCGGCACGTATCCAGTGAACCGCGAACGACACCATCCGCACGCCCACCGAAGGTTCGAAGCGCTTGACAGCTTTCATCAGCCCCACGTTGCCTTCTTGCACCAGATCACCCAAGGGCAAGCCGTAGCCAGCGTAGCCGCGGGCGATATGGACGACAAACCGCAGGTGCGACAAGACGAGGTGCCGGGCGGCCTCGAGATCGCCTTCGTCCCTGAAGCGATGGGCGAGTGCTTGTTCCTCTTCTCGAGTGAGCACGGGGATGCGGCTGACGCGATCGACGTAAGCATCAAAACTGCCCAGCGGGCCAGTGAGCGCAAAGTCGTTGCGTGCCATCAACGCGGTTGTGGTCATCGATTCCATCTCCTTGAGACCGGCATTTGCGCCAGTCGCAGTAGCATTTTAGCAGTCGATAGCTTGGAGTGCTAATGGCCCGTCTTCGTTCCCGTGTGGCGTCGATCAGGCCCGTGGTTCGATCCGTCGCAAGTGCCGGCCTGTCGAGATCAGGGCGCCAAACCAACCTAAAATGGCGCCAATTGCGACTAACGTGCCGGTATCCCGCCACGTGAGGCCGGCCAGTGAAAACTTGCTGCCGTACTGGGTGGCCAAGGCGGCTACGGACTGCCCAAGATATTCCACGCCACCCCAGATGAGGAGCGCAGCCAGCCCGGCGCCCCCCAAGCCGTAGAGGACACCCGTGTACAGGAACGGGCGGCGGACAAAGGCGTTCGAGCCACCGACGAGCTTGGTCACCTCGATTTCCGCGCGGCGGTTCTGGATTTCCAGACGGATCGTATTGCCGACGACCGCGAGCACGCCGAGTCCGAGCACGACCATGCCACCCCATAAGCCGCGCCGCAGTACGTCGAGGATCGCGTTGAAGCGCCGTACCCAATCCGAATCGAGCTGCACGATGTCGACTTCCGGCCAGGCAGTGAGATAGCGGCGCAGCGATTCCACTTCTGTGGGCGTCGAGTGTTCTGGCAGTGGCCGCACTAACAAATGATGCGGTAGCGGATTGTCCTGCAGGGCGGCAAGCGCCTCACCGAAGCCCGAGTTGCGTCGAAACTCCTGCAGCGCTTGCGCGGCGGGCGTAACAATCACCGTATCGATGCCCGGCCGTTGACGGAGTTTGCGGGCGAGCTGTTCGGCGCGCGCGAGCGGTGTACCCAGTTTGAAATGAACCGTGAAATCGATCGCGTTGCGAAAATCACCTGTCGCTACGCGCGCATTCTGCACCACCAGAGCCAATGCGACCGGAATGGCGAGCGCGACGCCGATCACCACGACCGTGAGGACCGTTGCGAGCGGCATGCGCGCGAGTCGGCCCAGCGCGCCCAGCAAGGCCTGCACGTGTCGCGCGATCCAGGTGCTCACCGACGCGCCTCGATATTCGGCAGCTCAGGCATTGGCGGTGCGGTGGCGGAGATCCTGAACGGCTCGCCGCTCACGGCGATGCCGGCTGACAACAAGGTCCCGTCGTCGAGGACGATCTCGCGCTGCCCGAACTGATCGATCAGATGCGTGTCGTGCGATGCCACCAGGACGGCCACGCCGACTTCCTGAAACCGCTTGAACACGCGCATGATTTCCATCGCGAGTTCCGGATCGAGGTTGCCCGTCGGCTCATCGGCGATCAGGATGCGCGGCTTGGTGATGACTGCGCGCGCGATCCCCACACGCTGTTGCTCGCCCACCGAGAGCTCACTCGGCAATGCACGTTCCTTGTCACGCAACCCGACCTGATCGAGCGACGCGCGGACGCGCTTGTCGATTTCGCGCAGCGGCGTGTCCGCCACGATCAACGGCAGCGCAACGTTGTCGTAGACCGGTCGGTCCATCAGGAGCTTGTGGTCCTGAAAGACGACACCGATCTGACGACGGAACGCCGGGATCTTTCGTGACGGTAGTGTGCCAGTATTCGTTCCATTCACCATGACTGTCCCGCGCGTGGGACGCTCGAGCAGTGCGATGAGCTTGAGCACGGTGCTCTTGCCTGCGCCCGAGCGCCCGGTCAGGAACACCATTTCACCGGCACCGATGGAGAAACTGACGTTGGAGAGCGCTTCGCGACGGTTGGGGTAGCGCTTGGAAACATTGTCGAAGGAGATCATCGGCACAGTGTCGCGAATGGCGAGCGTCGCGGCAATTACCTTAGTCGAGATGGGGCCAGGACGACGCGTCGAGCGTCTCGCGGTAGCCGTGCCAGGCCGCGTAGGCAAGCCAGGGCATGATCACGATGAGCCCGATGAACGCGGTCGCAAAACCGATGATCGTTAGCAGCACAATCAACGCTGCCCATAGGAGCATCACTTTCTTGTTGCGGAGCACCGCGTTGACGCTCGAGATACACGCCGTGATCATGTCGACGTCCCGATCCGCGATCATCGGCAGTGAAAACGCGGCGGTCGCGAAGGTCAGGCTCGCGAAAATGGCGCCAAACAGCGAGCCGAGCGCCAGATAATCGACCAGCGAATCCCACTCGCCCGACTGTACGGGGAAGAACGCGCTCACCATCATGCCGGCACGCGACCACAGCAGCAGAATGATCAGCAATGCCAGCGCGAATACCCCGGCCTGGCCGACGACGCGCCGTACGAGAGTGAACGAATCGCTGAGCGTTGGCGTACGACCCGCCTCGAGTTCGCGGCTGACGCAATACAGGCCAACCGCCAGCAAGGGCGCAATGAAGACGAATCCGGACAGCAGTGTTGCCAGCAGAGCGAAGCGGCCGAGCGACCACGCGAATGCTGAGATGGCGACGCTGAGCAGCATGATCGTGACGCCGAAGGTGGCGCTCAGCCGCGGGGCGTGCCGCAAGTCCTGCCAGCCGAGTCGTAGCCAGCGCTGGGGCGCATCGAGCCGCAGGGTGGTACACGGCACGACGAACGGACGCGTATCGGCAGATTCGCTCATCGACGTCGCAACCTCCCGCTACGACCGCGCCTGGCCGTTCCCCACACCGTCGACCAGGGCGCTGGCAAAAGCTCTGGCGTCGAACTCGCCGAAGTCGTCCGCGTGTTCACCGATGCCGATGTAGCGGATCGGCAACCCCAGGCGACGGGCGATCGCGATGACGATGCCGCCCTTGGCCGTGCCGTCGAGCTTGGTCAGCACAAGACCCGTGACGCCGACCGCTTCGTTGAACTGCACCGCCTGCAGCAGCGCGTTCTGACCTTGCGTCGCATCCAGCACTAACAACACTTCATGTGGTGCGGTCGGCTCGCCCTTTTGCAGCACGCGCTTGATCTTCTTGAGCTCTTCCATCAGGTGTGCCTGGCTGTGCAGCCGGCCGGCCGTATCGGCCAGCAGTATGTCGGCCTTGCGGCTGCGCGCCGTTTGCAACGCGTCGAACATCACGGCGCCCGGGTCGGCACCTGCATCCTGTGCGACGATCTCGGCGCCGGTACGTGTTGCCCAAACGTCCAACTGCTCGATCGCGGCCGCGCGGAAGGTATCGCCGGCGGCCAGTACGACGCGCAGATTGGCGTCCACCAGACGGCGCGCGAGTTTGCCGATGCTGGTGGTTTTGCCGG
>JAGRJB010000070.1 GCA_020442965.1 Pseudomonadales bacterium | reverse complement strand
GGAAAATCCGGCGTGCCCTTCATGAACAACACGACCGGACTGGACGCGAGATGTTGTTTGATGCGATCGACAGCTTCAGCACTCACAGCATATTCTCCAATTCAACCAATAATCGCCACCGCAGGTCACATCCGCACTCTACACCGTTACTCTGCGGCGCTCGAGCACGGCCACCAGCTGCCATTGTTCGCGTGCGCTCATCGCCAACCAACCCGCGATCTCGTCGCGAGTGCGGAGGCAGCCGCTGCACAAACCATTCTCGCCGATCGCGCAGACCGTGATGCATGGCGACAGAGGCCGTATGTCGGTGGCTGGCGTAGTGACTTGGGTCATAGACTTGGCGGCTCTTGCTCAGTGCCCGCCGATTTCGTGCCCGCGGGGCACATAACGGCAGGCTCAATCCACGCAGAAACCGTCATTTGAATTATGGGGGGTCCTCGCCTATTCTTCAAATCCGCCGCGCGATCCGGCGTCAGCCCGCCTGAACCGGCGATACAGAACGCCCGGGGGACCTGATGAGTATCCTGTTGAACCACCGCTACGCTTTGGTGTTCGGATTCATCGTTGCGATTGTGCTCACGCTGCTGATCGGCGACTCCGCGCCAAACCACCTGGCCCTGGCGCGCTGGCTGCATACTGTTGCCGGCGTATTCTGGGTCGGCCTGCTGTATTACTTCAACGTGGTTCAAGTCCCGGCGCTCGCGGCTGCCAGCGCCGCCCAAGATAGCCTCGGCGGCGCAGCGATCGCCAAGTATGTCGCGCCACCGGCACTGTTCTGGTTTCGCTGGGCGTCCGTCGTGACCTGGGTAGCCGGCGCATGGTTGTTAGAGCGTGGGTTCGTTCACGCGTTCACGCTGGGCACGATGATCGAGGGTGGTAGTCAGTACTTTCTGACCATCGGCATCGGCGCTTGGCTCGGTACGATCATGCTGCTCAACGTCTGGCTGTTGATCTGGCCCAATCAAAAGAAAATTCTAGGTATCACGCCGGCCACGGATGAGCAAAAAGCGCGCGCACGCAAGATCTCCCTCATCGTCTCGCGCGTCAATTTCGTACTATCGATTCCCTTGTTGCTCTGCATGACCGCCGCGACCCACGGGCTGCCGTTCTGAAACCGCTGCCGCAAGGCGAAATTGTCCGGCAAGTGCGCAACGCGCTCGCCGAGGACATCGGTTCGGGCGACGTAACCGCAGCGCTCGTACCCGCCACCCAGCTTGTGAGCGGCCGTGTCATCTGCCGGGAGGCTGCCACGATCTGTGGCAGGCAATGGGTCGATGA
>JAGRJB010000069.1 GCA_020442965.1 Pseudomonadales bacterium | reverse complement strand
TGAATGCCCAACTGCCGCCGAATGCGGCGATGCGATCGGCAGCACGCTGCCCGAGTGTGGTCCGTTCTTGTTCGACGACATTCGCGTCACGTGCGATCGTATCGCGCTGCAGAAAGCGGCGCAGAACTCGCCGCTCGCGGTCACCTAACCCGCGAACTGCCGACTCCAGATCCGGTGTCTTGATGGCTGCTTTGACCAGACGCCCGGCGCCAGACGTCGTTCGCACGATCGCCTGCATCGTCGCGATCAACCCGACCGCGCCGATCAATGCCACGATGATGTTGAGGTTACCGGCCCCCGGACCGACGACCCCCGCATACTGCAACAATGCGCCGGACGCGAGCCCACCCAGGCTCCCCAGCGCAAGATCTGCGCCCAATGAGAGTCGCGCTCCGCGCAACACAAGCCGCGCGATCAGGCCGGCGACGAGCCCTGTGACCAACCATTGCCATACATGCATGTAACCACCTCGTGATGTCTATTGACCGGCCGTGGCCGAAGTCCTCCAATCCCCACCAATCGCCTGCAGCAGCGCAATCGCCGCACTCTGGCGGTCCGTGACCGACTGAGCGGCAGCGCTACGGGCCGCCAGACTGTTAGTCTGAACCACGATCAGATCCGAGTAGCCGATGGTACCAGCCAGATACTGGTTGCGAGCGATCGCCTCAGCGCGGGTGGCAGCGGTGGCACTCGCGTCGCGCTCCAAGGCGACTTGCTGCAATACGCGGACCGCGGCCAACGCGTCTTCGGTTTGCTGGAACGCGGTGAGTACCGTCTGACGATATTGCGCCACCGTCTGTTCGTAGGCCGCGCGAGCTTTATCGACGTTGGCCGACCGCGCACCGAAATCGAGCAGGGCCAGCGCACCCGTCAGACCTAACGACCAGACGCTGCTCGTCGCTTCAAACAAAACGCCAGTGCTGAGAGCGCTGTAACCCGCATCGCCACTCAAGTCGATCGCCGGAAAGAATGCTGCGCGCTGAATGCCGATGCTCGCATTCGCCGCCGCAACGCGGCGCTCGGCGGCAGCAATGTCGGGTCGCCGCTCCATCAGCGCCGCCGGCAACACGCCCGGCACCTCTGGAACCGCGAGCGGTGTCGCGCTGTTCGGCAAAGTGAAACTCGACGCATTCTCGCCCACCAGCGTCGCGATCGCGTGCTCGAGGATCGCTCGTTGCCGTTCAAGATCCGCCGCGTTGGCGCGCGCATTGTGCAGCGCCGTCTCGGCTTGCAAAACGTCCGAGCGCGCTACCACACCGGCGTCATAGCGATTGGTCGTGATGGTTACGGCCTTCTCGTAGTCGCTGAGTGTCGCGGCCAAGATTACCTGCTGTGCTTCGATCCCGCGCAGTTGCACGTAGTTCAAGGCGAGTTCGCCCTGCACCGACAGAGTCGCGCTCGCAAGATCGGCGCCACTCGCCGCGGCCGATGCGCCGGCTTCGCTGACCATGTTTCCGATCCGACCCCAGAGATCGGGCTCCCAACTCGCACCGAGCGACATGACGTAGCGTGCCGAACTACTGGTGTTGACTGTGGATGAACCACGATCGGCGAAAGTACCCGGCCGATTTGCGTTGGCGTTCAAACCGACAGTCGGCAAATATGCCGCCCGTTGCTCACGCACCAGCGCGCGCGCGCTGTCGTAGGCAGCTTTTGCAGCCGCGAGATTCTGATTCGAGACGAGCGCACGCGCCTCGAGAGAGTCGAGCATGGGATCGCCTAACAAGGACCACCAGGTCCCTCGACTGGCGCCATCGGCCGGCGTCGCGACGCGCCAGCCCGGAGCTTCCTTGAAGCCGTCTGGAATCGCTGCCGTGCTCGGGACGCGGTAGACCGGCGCGAGGCTGCAGGCGGCCAAGATCATGGGTATCGTAAAGCCGAGCAAACGCGTTTTCATGTCGCTACCACCGGGTCCCCGTGCCTCGCAAGCAACTCTTCATGCGAACTGCGACGGCGAAATCGATCGAGCGCCAGATAGACCACCGGCGTGGTCAGCAACGTCAGCACTTGGCTGGCGATCAGGCCGCCAATGATCGTGATTCCGAGTGGCCGCCGCAGTTCTGCGCCCTCGCCGAATCCGATCGCGAGCGGCAAGGCGCCGAGCGCGGCGGCTAGCGTGGTCATCAGGATCGGACGAAAGCGCAGCAACGCCGCCTCCCGCACCGCTTCGAGCGCGCTGATGCCGCGGGAGCGCTCTGCATCGAGCGCAAAGTCAATGATCATGATTGCGTTCTTCTTGACGATACCGATCAACAGGATCAAACCAATCAGCGCAATGAGATCGAATTCAGAACCGGTCAACAGCAGGGCCAGCGCGGCTCCAACGCCCGCCGACGGTAGCGTCGACATCACCGTCAGCGGGTGAATTGCGCTTTCATAGAGTATGCCCAGGACAATGTAGATAACGACAAGTGCCGCCAAGATGAGCAACGGCATCGTCGTCGTCGATTGCGAAAAGGCCTTCGCGGTGCCCGCGAAGCTGCCATGTACGCTCGACGGGAAGTTGGCGGATTGCTGAATTTCGAGCAGACGTGCGGCAGCCTGACCGAGCGACACGTTGTTAGCCAGGTTGAATGACACGGTGGCTGCGGGTTGCCCATTGTCATGATTGACTCGGGCCGCCGTCGAACCATTGGCCCAATGAGCGATCGCCGACAAGGGCACGGTCGCGTTGGCCTTGATGCTGACTGCTGAACCGGTCGACCCATCCCCGGCACTACCGGTAGATGACACCGGCGTAGATCCGCTATTCACCACGGTCGCCCCGGCCACGGCCCCGAGCGGGACATGGACCAGATCGAGCGCCGCCGGTGATCCACTGAATTCATCCGCCACACCCATCACAACATGATACTGATTGAGTCCCGAGTAGATCGTGGCGACCTGGCGTTGCCCGAAGCTGTCGTACAGCGCAGCATCGATCGCCTTGGCGCTGATGCCAAGTCGCGCCGCACTGGCGCGGTCGACCTGCACATAGACCTCGGCGCCGCCGTCCTGTTGATCGACGTCGACGTCGGTGAAAGCGGAGTCCGCCTTCAACAAATCAACGAGCTTGTTGCCTGCCGTTCGCAGTGTCTCCGGATCATCGGCACGCAAAGTGTATTGATACGTACTGGTGGTGCCGCGCCCACCCACTCTGAGATCCTGTACGGGATTGAGAAATGCCGACACCCCAGTCACACGCGCCAGCTGGGGCCGCAGCCGCGCGATCACCGCGCGACTAGGGTCGCGCTGACCTTTCGGTTTGAGATTGACATACAGAAACCCGCCGCCGGCACGTGCACCACCGGTGAAAGCAACCACGTTGGCAACACTGGGATCATTGGTGATGATCTTGACGATCTGCGCGAGCTTCTTGCGCGTGTCGCTGAACGAAATACTCTGGTCCGCACGTATACCGCCCATCACCCCAGAAGTATCCTGCTCCGGAAAGAACCCCTTCTTGCCAACTGACAGCAATGCTACGTTCAAACCTGCGGCTGCCAGCAAAATCAACAGCACGACGCCACGATGAGCCAGCGCCCAATCCAGATTGCGTGCGTATTGCGTCTGCGCCCGCCCCAGCCAACGCTCGAACAACACTGCAATGCGACTCTGTCGATCAGTCGTGCGCAGCACACGCGCCGCAATCATCGGGGTGGCAGTCAGTGAAATCACCAGACTGATCATCACTGCCACCGACATCGTGATCGCGAACTCGCGGAACAGTCGACCAATGATCCCGCCCATGAACAAGAGCGGAATGAACACCGCGACAAGACTGATCGAAATCGATACGACCGTGAAGCCCACCTCGCGCGCGC
>JAGRJB010000068.1 GCA_020442965.1 Pseudomonadales bacterium | reverse complement strand
ACTTCCGAGTTCGGAATGGGATCGGATAGGTCCCGCTCGCTCTGGCCGACCGGGAAATCCTGCATTCATTCGCAGACGCAGCTCGATCGCGGCGGCACGCCGAGCTGCCTCGGCCTCGGCCGCCAAATGCCGCCGACATCACGGCAGTACGCGGATGAGCCCCATAGTTGCCTGCGTGCCGTTTTGCGCGACACCCGCCGCAACGATCTTGCCATCAGCCTGAATCGCAACCGCGAAGGCATCGTCGCTGCCGCCAAAGAAGTCGACACGCAGCGCGCCGCCGGTGCCGAAGCTCGTATCGAGCGCCCCGATCGCGTTCAACCGTGCGACGCTGATGTCGGAGGGAAATTCACCGACGCCACCGACCACGACGATTCGGCCATCAGTTTGCAACGCGATGCCGCGACCTCTGGTCATGACCGGATCATCGACGCGTCCGTTGGTACCGAATCCAGGATCTGGGTTGCCATTGCCGTCGAAGCGCATCACGGTCAGCCTGTCGGGGGTCGCAGATGTGGATCCCAAGCGAAATCCAGCAATCACGATTTTGCCGTCCGGCTGAATCGCAACATCCGCCGCCTCATCCCAATCGCTTGTTAGCACTCTGACGATGCCACCGGTGCCGAAGCTCGTGTCGAGCGCGCCGCTGGCTGTGTAGCGCACCAGACCGATGTCCGGATCATCACCGCCGGTGTTCGCCACTCGCCCCGCCAGCACGATCTTGCCGTCCAGCTGCAGCGCTGCGGCATATCCCAGGTCGGTCCGGCCCGCAATGTTGGTCGTTACAAACCCGCCAGTACCGAAACTGGTGTCCAGCACCCCGCTGCTGGTGTAGCGAATTGCGACGAAGTCGCCGTTGGTGATACCGAATGAATCGACGATCGACGCAGTGCCCGTCACGACGACCCTGCCGTCTGGCAGGAGGAGAATATCGTAGGCACCGTCGCCGCGTCCGGCGATGTCGGTGACAACTTTGCCACCAGAGCCGAAATTAGGATCGAGCAACCCGTTGGTGTCATAGCGCGCCACGACCACGTCGTTCTGGGTTGGTGAGTTGGCGCCGTCCTGCGAGGAACCCGCGACCAGGATGTAGCCATCTGGCTGCACAGCAACGGCCTCGAGCGCGTCGCTTGCGCCGAAGAAGTTCGACGCCGCTTGGCCTGCCGTACCGAAGCTCGTGTCAGGACTGCCATTGGCGAGAAATCGCGCCAGTGTGGTCTTGGTGACGACCAGTATCTTGCCGTCGGCTTGCACCGCGACGTCACGCGCTTCACCAAGCGTTGCATCGCTCAACTTGCCGCCGCTCGCGAACTGTAGATCCAGACCCGCGGCATCAGGCGGCAAGGTCGTGCATGCCACCAGGACGTTCGTGATATCGGCGCCCGCGAGCCTGCCAGTACCGTTCGTGACAGTGCAGCTCTGCCCCGGATTCACAGGTTGCGACGCCACTTGCACCGCATAGCTGATCCGGTCAGGCGTTTCGCGCGGAAAGGCGAACGGCCCGTTGGCAGTGATCGCGAGAGTCGAGCTGCCGATATTCGACAGCGTCAGACCACTACCGACCAGGCCTGACACCGTGCCACTGATCTGCAGGAACCCAGACGCAATCGGCGCATCGTCATCCACGATCGTCACGGTGGCGGTGTTACGCGCGCCAATCACCGCACACCCGCCCGGCGATTCGAGCGTGAGCGTCAAGGTTTCATCGCCCTCGTCCAGTTCGTCGGCGAGGATCGGCAATTCGAGCGTGCGTGGCGCCGTACTGCCGTCGCCGAAGCGCACCTCGAGTTCGCGCATCTCGAAATCCGTGTCGATCGTCGCGGTGCCGCCGGCGAGACTTACGCGGGCGGTGACCAGGCCGCTGGCGTTGCCACTGCGCGTGACGTTGATCGCGTCGAGCACTTCGGCCGCTTCCGACACTCGATAGTGAGCGGCACTAAACTCGAGCACGCTGCGGTCGGTGACGGCCACCGGACAGGCCGCCGGCGCAGCACCGCCGCCGGATTGCAGGTTTTCGATGTCCACGTCGCCAAGCTCGAGCATCACGAGGCCCTGCGTCTCGATCGAGATGCCGCCCGGATTCTCACCGGGATCAAAGGCCGCCGGGTCGCGCAAGTACGCCACCGCCCCGCCTTCGGCGGAATAGCTGTTGCGGGCATGCACGATGGCACTCGACACAACGACGAACTCGGCGCCCACCACCAGCTTGGAAAGGTCGACGTCGATGACCTTGGGTGCCACGAGTTGAGCTGTGGCCACGTGCCCATTGGCGTAGCCCGCCACACCTGCGTCTCCATTGAAACGGAAATCGTCTGCCGAGAAGATACTGAAGTCTGTCGTCGCCAGCGTGCGACTTTGCAGCGACCATACGTTGCCGTGGAACGGATTGTTAGGGTCCCGTTGCTCATTGCCGCGCAGCTCGATGTCGCTGGCGGCACTATAGAATGGTTCTTCCTCGTACGTGCTGACATACGCTCGGTAAGCGTCGACCCGCAGGTCGGCTTCGGCGATCAGAACCCCACCCGAGCCGGCCTGGTGAACATCATGGTAGGCCAACAGATTGATATCGCTCAGCACGAGCTGGAATGTCGCACCTGGTGTCACCTTGCGGAAGCGCCAGTATGTATCCAGTTGTGCATAATGACTGTTCAGACGCGATGCTGCTTCCGTCGGATCGAGGTTCGGCCTCGGCGATTCCGCGGCCAACCAGTAAGTCGTCCCGGTGAGGTTCGAGAAGACGACTCCGTCCGCGTCTGCGTTATCCAACTGCAGTTGAAACAATTCTGTCGTCGCGAGGCCGCTGACGACGTTGCCGAGCGGAATGATGGGACCCGGACCGAAGACGAACGAATCCTCGAGCACACCGCCGAGTTTCCGCCCCGCGTACAACGGCGGCGCACCAGAGGTGACTGTATTGTTGTCATAGAATTGGTAGACCCTGTCGGGCTGCGGGCAGCGCACTTCGACCATTGTCAGGTCCGCGTCGACAGTGCCGATGCCAGCCGGTACGGTGCATTCCTGGTCGGGGTCGCTGGGCTGCTGGTACACCGCAACGTGATATTCTTCGCCGCGATTCACCGGGGTATCGAAAGTGAATTCACCATCCTCGGTAACGTCGCCGCGCTCAACGACAAGAAACGACCGCACGCCGTTGACCTCGACCTCGAGTGCGAGGCTTACGATCAAGCCACTGCCGCTGAGACCAGTAACGTTGTAACCAATCGATGCCTCGGCGCAGGTCACTTGAATGTTCGTCACGTCGGCATCGCCCATCACGCCCGCTTCGTTATCGACACGGCATACCTGATCGGGATTCGTCGGCGGCTGACTGACGGTAACTTGGTAGCTTTCTCCCGTAGCGACCGCTTTCGAGAATGCGAATGGACCGTCGGCACTGAATCGTTCGGATACCGTGCGCCCATAGGGAGCGATGGTGAGCTGCAAGAAGAAGTCCGCGCCCCGCAATCCCTGGATTGCGCCGCCGAGCAGATGGCCCTCGACGCAGCGAATCTCGATATCCGTGATGTCCGATCCCGCAATCGTTCGCAGACGATCGTTGACGACGTCGCAACGCAGTCGTGACGACTCGCCGGCCATGTTGGGGTGAACGGCGAATACTGTGCCGTCCGGCACGGGGTTGGAAAAGAACGTGCGGCCGTTACTGGCCGAAATGCTTTGCGCGGCTGAGGTGTTCGGCGTGCCGGCCACCGGCGGTGTCAGATCGGCGAGCTCGACCAACACTTCTTCGCCGGCTGGCAGCCCACTGATCACAAAGCCAACCCGATACGTGGCGCCGGCCGGCGTACCATCCTCGCCCGCATCCGGCTGCTCGTCGGTCGAGGTGCTGCCCCAACAGCCGGCCAGCGAGATCCCCAGCAGCAGCGCCCACGCCAGCCTGGTGCAGCGACGGAAGTAGGTGGGGTAGCAAAGGTTCATGGCGAGATCTCCAGCATTCGGCTGGCTTGCCCGCTGTTGAGACAAGCCCAGTCAAACCAGCCAACGAGATCTCGCTCCCGATCCGGACATCAGTACGCAGATTCAAGGTGTCTTCGCCGCCAATCGGGCGCGGGCCCTCACGCTCAATGCCCGGTCGGCCGGGATCTGCGAACTCGCAAGCAGTGCCGCTGCATCGCGAAACGCGCGCCGCGCTTCGCCCTGTTCATTGGCGGCGATCAGCGCCTCACCGCGCCAGAATGCTGCCTCGGCGGCGCCGCGTGCCGCGGGGTCGAACGCCGCCCAGAATTGCTGAGCCTCACGCAATGCCGCTAACGCTGTCGCAGGATCGCGCACGCCGAGCGCCACGCGCCCCAAGCCCACCAATGCTTCCGCCTGCGCAGGGGTCGTTGTCGTCTGCACACTACGCAGCTCCTGCAGACCCTCCTCCAAACTGCGGCGCGCGCCAACATTGTCGTTAGTGTCTAGTTGTGCCAAGCCGAGATACACCAATGCCTCGCCCAGGTCGGAATGACGCGTCTGCTTGCGCGCCAACGCGACACCCCGAGCGAGTGCCGCCTGCGCCAATTGCGGCTGGCCGCGCCAGAGTTGCAGCATGCCAAGATAGATATCGGGCAGATGTGTCTTGTAGCGTGGCTCGCCGCGGTCCTGCGCCTGGATGATACGTTCGAGCTCGGTGAGGCTCGTGCCGTAATTGCCGCCCGCCGCAGCATGCGCGAAAGCCTGATCGGCTTCGAGCACGCTCATCATGGATGGGGCATCGAAGCCTTTCATTACCGCGATTGACGCATCAATCTGTTCTGCGGCCGTTGCCATGTGCCGTGCCGCCATGTTGGCCCGCGCGAGCGTCCGGATCCTGCCGGCCGTGGCGGGTGACGGCGGTAAGTGGAATGCCAGCTCGCCGCGATTCCCGCGGTCGATCAGATCGATCGCGGTGGTCAATTCACCGCGTTCCATCTGCGTGAGTCCGAGGCGTACCGAGTAGCGCGCCGCGATCAAGCTGTCTCGGCCGTACGTTGCCTCTGCTGCAGCGAGCGAGCGCTGCAAGTGTGGGATCGCCTCGTCCATGCGGTCGACATCGATCAGCGACGCCGCATAGTCCTGCTCCGCTTCCAATACTCGCGGATGATCATGGTCACCACCAAACGCACGCAGCGCATATTCGTAAGCGTCACGGTTGTGAGCCACTGATTGCTCGGCGTTGCGCAGCATGCCCTCGGCGCGCCCCATGGCGCCGTGTGCATTGGCGAGCAAACTGTCATCCAGACCCGCTGTGTTCTTCGCTGCAGCCAGCGCTTCTTGTGCAGCGACTTTGGCGGCATCGTATTGTGTTCGTTCATAGGCAATCGTGCTGCGCGCCACCTTGCCGGCAACATAGTTAGCATCCGGTCGGCGTCGGCCGAGCCGCCGGAATAACTGGTCGAGCTGCTCGCCCGCTTCATCGAGCCGGCCGAGCGGAATCAACGCTTGTGCTGTGAGCAAATACAACGTCGTTAGTGTATCGTTGTCAGACTCCTTGCCTGCTTGCGCCAGGGTTTGTGCCTGCGGCAGCGTCTGCGCCAACAGTTGTCGCGCTCTCTCAGGTTCGTACAAACCCAGATAGCTCTGCGCGAGCACCGCACGTAGTCGCGTCTGCACAGTCGGCTGGTCGGCGAGTTCTGCCGCCACCCGATCCCGAGCGCGGTCGAGCACTTCCAGGGTGGTGCGCTGTCGCGCAGCGCCCGCCACGCTCG
>JAGRJB010000067.1 GCA_020442965.1 Pseudomonadales bacterium | reverse complement strand
GACATCGCCACCTGGCCCTGGGTGCACGTTCGCTGGCTCCACAAGATCGACCTCGAGGAGTTTCCGCAAGTGCGCAGGTGGTATGCCGCGATCGGCGAACGGCCCGCCGTGCAACGTGGCATCGCTGTGCTGGCGGATCGCATGAAGATCGGTAACCCAGACCGACAAGCGCGCGCCGCGCTGTTTGGCAAGCGTCAACTTGATCAGGGCGAGCCCGCTCGCGCGCTGTCCGCCCGACCCAAATCTGCGCGGCGCCAGGCTGCGAAGACCCGGGGCGCGCAAACCCAGGCCGCGAAAGCCAGGTCGCGCCGCTAGCCGCCAGCACCCCCATCGTGTCAGAACTATACCCACAGTTGTTCGCACCGCTCGAGCGAGGCCGGCTGCGACTCAAGAATCGGATCGTGCACGCGTCGATGTCGACGCGCATGACGGTCGATCAAAGGGCGTCGGCACGCCAGATTCAGTACTCGGCCAACCGCGCCCGCGGAGGTTGTGCCGCAATCGTGACCGAGCCGCTCAATGTCGCGCGCAATCAGACGCAGAGCCACAAGGTTCGGGTCTGGGACGATCATGCCCTCGACAGCCTCAAACGCTGGGCGGAAGCGGTGGAGTCGCATGACTGCCGCTTGTTAGGTCAAGTGCAAGATCCAGGGCGGGGTCGCCACGAGCGGGGGCGCAACCCGCTTGCCTTCGGCCCGTCGGCGCTACCGGACGATCTGAGCTGGACGGTACCAAGAGCCCTAACGGTCAGCGAGATCGAGCGGATGGTGGCCGATTTTGCCGACTCAGCCGCGCGGCTCGAGCGCTGTGGCTGGAGCGGCGCCGAGATTTCCTGTGGTCACGGGCACTTGTTTCACCAGTTTCTCTCGCCGCAGTCGAACCGACGCGAGGATGACTATGGCGGGCCGTTGGCCAATCGCGCGCGCTTCCTTACCGACACCGTCGCAGCGATTCGCGCGAGTTGCAGCCAGAAGTTCCTGTTAGCACTCAAGCTGCCGGGTGACGACGGCATGCCCGGTGGAATCGGGCCACGAGAAGCGGCGGAAATTACGGCGCTCGTCGCCGATCCGCAGTCCATTGACTATTTGTGCTTCACTTGGGGCACGCATTCGCACACGCTTGATCTGCACATACCCGATATGCATTTTCCACGTGCGACCTTCGTTCGCACGACGCGCGAACTTCAGGCGTCGGCGCGTGGCATACCGGTGATGGCTGTCGGCCTGATCACGGACCCTGCCGAGGCGAACGGCATCATCGAGCGCGGCGACGCTGCACTGGTCGGTCTTGGCCGGCCGCTCGTCACCGACCCGGCCCTTCCTAACAAGGCGCGGGCCGGGCGCGAAGCCGAGATTCGCTACTGTGTGTCCTGCAATACCTGCTGGGGGACGATCGTTGAACACAAGCCCCTGCTATGCGACAACAATCCGCGCGTGGCCGAGCCTGATGAGGTCGATTTCTGGCCAGCACGAGCCAACAAGCGCAAGCGCATTGTGGTAGTAGGTGCAGGCATTGCGGGCATGGAGGCCGCCTGGTTGCTGGCCGCGCGCGGACATGACGTGACCGTGTTCGGTGCCTCGAGCGAAATCGGTGGCAAGACGCGCCTGCACGCATTGCTGCCAGGTGGCGAACACCTGTCGAGCGTCTACGACTACCAGCAGCTGGCCGCCAAGCGCGCGGGAGTGAAACTCGAACTGGGAGTGCGCGCGACGCTCACCGACATCACGGCGTTGTCGGCGGACGAAGTCGTGCTCGCCTGCGGCTCTGAGATGAACTGGCCCGCGTCGCTACCTCGATCACTCAGGCAGGACGGCGCAATTCTCGATTTGCGCGCCCTGGTCGCCGCACTTGCGGACGTCGCAGGACAGCAGGGTGGCACTGCAGTCGTTTTCGACATGGACTCCACGGAGGGCACTTACAACGCGGCGGAGTGGTTACACGCACGTTTCGATCGCGTGATCATCGCGACACCCCGCGATCGCGTGGCCGATGACGTGCCGCTCGTCACGCGACTCGGCGTCGCACGACGGCTGAATCAGAAGCGCATTAGAACGCTGCCCTTTCACGAGATCGCCGGTGATTCCGCATTTGAAGAGGGCAGGGTCAGCCTGCGCAATGTTTACAACGGTGATCGAACGGTAATCGACGAGGTCGCGCTTGTTACGTACGCGACGCCGCGCACACCAAACCTTGCGCTCCGGGCACCGCTGGTGGCGCTCGGTGTGAACGTGCACCTCATCGGTGACGCACGCTTGCCGCGCACCGTGCTCGCCGCCACTGCGGAGGGACACGCCTTGGGGAATGCGCTGTGAGCCATGCTTATCGGTGGCTACTGAGTCTGTGCGCCGTGGCACTGGTTGCCGGCACCGTGCGCGCGACTGACGCGGCGGAACGCGTTCTGCACCGCGCCAATACGGACGATCCGACCACGATCGATCCGCATCGAGTGGCCTATCCTGGCGAGACAACGATTATGTCCGATTTGTTTGTCGGACTTACCGCGCTCGATGCGGCCGCCAAACCAGCGCCGGGGTTGGCGGAGTCGTGGACGGTCAGTCCCGACGCCCGCCGCTGGATCTTCAAGCTGCGCCCGAACATCAAGTGGTCGGACGGCGCGCCAATCACCGCCGCCGAGATTGTCTGGTCGCTGCGCCGCGCGCTCGATCCTGCGACGGCCTTTCCCTTGGCCGGTCGCCTGTTCGCGATCAAGAATGCTCGTGCCGTCGCAACGGGCAAACTATCGCCGACCGAATTGGGTGTGAGTCGATCAGATGCGCGCACCGTAATAATCGAGCTTGAGCATCCGACACCCTACCTAGCCGAGATACTGGCAACCTTCGGTGTACCCGTACCGAAAGCACGAATCGAGCGCTTTGGCGCTGACTGGATAAAGCCTGGGAACTTCGCGAACAGCGGACCGTTCACGCTCGATCGCTGGTCGCCTAACAGCAGTATGCGTTTGCAGAAGAACCTCAATTTCTTCGACGCTGCCCACGTGAATCTGGACGCGGTGGTGCACTACCCGGTGTCGCAACCGACCACTGCCTTGCGCCGCTTCGCGGCCGGCGAATTCGATCTCATGCTCGCGGTGCCACCCGATCAGCTCGACTGGGTACGCCGCAATGTTCCGCAAGCGCTGCGAGCCAGTCCGGCAATGGGTGTCGAGGTGGTCGCATTCAATACACGGTCCGGCCCGACGAACGACAGGCGCGTGCGGCGCGCGCTGTCAATGGCGCTCGATCGTGAAGCGCTCGCTCGCAGCATCCTGGGCGATGCCAGGCTTGCCGCCTGGAACTTCGTCTCACCGGTCACCAGCAACTACGGTCGCGGTGCGCTGCCGGATTTTCACGATTGGCCGCTTGCGCAGCGGCGCACCGAAGCGCGTCGGTTGCTGGAGGAAGCGGGCTTCGGTCCGAGCAAGCCACTGGCGATACGTCTCAGCTTTCCCGCGAACGATTTCAATAAGCGTATCGCGGTGGTGGTCGATGCGATGTGGCGACAAGTCGGGGTGCGCGCGCGGCTCGATTCCAAGGAGCAACGGTCGCTGACGGCGTCGGTTGTGTCGGGCGAGTTCGATTCCGTGCGTCAGCTGTGGCTGGCTGGGTATTCGGACCCGCTGGCTTTTCTCGAGCGGTTCGACGGTGCCGCCGCTGGCACCACGGTTAATCCCTCCGGCTATCACAATCCGCGCTACGACGCCTTGCTACGTGAGGCTGACGGGGCGGTCGATCCGGCGGAACGCATGGCACTGCTGCGTTCGGCCGAGGCAATCGTGGTGGCGGATCAACCTGCCATACCCATTTATTTCTTCGTCAGCCGCAGGTTGGTCTCGCCCCAGCTCACAGGGTGGACAGACAATCCGCGCGGCATCCATCTATCGCGCTATCTGAGCGTTCCGGCGCGCTAACAGCTAGGCGACCGCTCCCAATTCCGCTACGCTCACCTTCATGGACCCATTGATTTTCTCGCTGAGCGCCGCCGGAATTGCCGTCCTTCACACCGCACTGGGTCCTGATCACTATCTGCCATTTGCAGCACTCGGGGCGGCGCGCCGCTGGACCATCGCGCGCACGCTGACGATTACCGCGATCTGCGGCGTCGGACACGTCTGCGCGTCACTGGTTTTGGCAGCGCTGGCACTCGGTGCCGGGTCCGTGGCGATGCGCGTGACCGGCATTACGAGCGTGCGAGGCGATATCGCTGCCTGGCTAATGATCGCTTTCGGCGTCGCCTATGCCATCTATGGCCTGAAATTCATCGTTCGGGAACGGCACGTACATTCGCACGCCCATGCACACGCCGATGGTACCGAACACGAGCATGGACATCACCATCACGCCAGCCACGTCCATCCGCATGTTTCGATCGAGAAAACGGCAGCGCGCAAGCAGAGCGTGGTAGCGGTCGGCTGGGCACTGTTCATTATCTTCCTGTTCGGACCGTGCGAGCCGCTCATTCCACTCGTCATGGCGCCGGCCTCGCAGGGCGCATGGGTCACAGTGCTGATGGTGGTGAGCGTTTTTGCGATCGCGACGATTGGCACGATGTTGGCAATCGTCTGGGCTCTTGCGTCGGGGCTGGCGCGCACGCCGGCACTGCGCGCTGGCGCTTACGTACATTCCGCAGCGGGCGCAACCGTCGCAGCGTGTGGCGCCGCCATGTTGCTCGGATTGTAGTCGGCGCAGTGCGCAGACTTTTTTACCGCGCCGTGCTGGTGTATAAGAGACGAGTACTGTTGTTCTTGAGCGAAAGGTGAGGGACTAGCGATGAATTCGATTCCGCACAAGCGCAGCCGCGAAGCAGAAGCGTGGCTCAAACGCGAGATCCGCGAGCAAAAGGCACGTTACGCCAAGATCGTCCGTGAGCAGGATGCCCTCGCGCCCAAGCGCGACAAATGGATCGCTGAGTTTCTGGAGCGTATTCAGACCCGCGGCGTCCACGTTCATTACGACCAGATGCGCAAAGTGCGACCGGAAGAAATTCCGACGCAGCCGAAGCGCAAATTCAAAGTCGTGTTTTAAAGCGAGATCACCCATATGGCACGCCCACACATCGAACCCTTTGTAGATCGCGACGTCGGCTTCAAGAAGATGACGCTGCCCGGTTTTCCAAAGGGCATGCAATACAAAATGCTCTCCCTGGATCCGGACGATGGCGCCTGTTCCATGACGGTGGCTTTCACGCCGGGCTACAAACAGCCGCCGGGCATGAGCTACACGGAGTACGAACTCTTCATTCAGTCGGGCTATATCGTCGTCGGCGACAAAGTCTGGGGCCCTGGTAGTTACTTCTACGTTCCGGCTGGTGTATCGATCGAGGCGCTGTCTTCGCCACGCGGTGCCACCGGACTGTTGTTCTACAACTACGGTGAACCGTCATTTGTCGAATCGGATGCGGACCATTCCAAGGCCGAACGCAATCGTTTTGCGTCGGTCGATTCCTACGAGAACATGCAATGGACGTCGACCAATTTCTTCCCGGCCACCGCGCCTGGTTGTCTGGTCAAGATCCTGCGTTTCGATCAGCGTACGCAGGGCTTCACGTTTCTTTATTGCATGACGCCGAATTTCTGGCAGGACAACATCAGCTATCACGATTGCAGCGAAGAGGCGTATCACATCTGGGGCACATCCTGGATGATGCAGTTCGGCGATCTACCGACTGGAGGCTACTTCTACCGGCCGCCGTATATCAATCATGGCGCCTTTGCGAGCAAGCTCGGAATCCTCGCGATCGGCCGCACGGACACGCAGCTCTACAATCACTTCCATTTCAACCCGTGGACCAACGTCGAGGAGAACCGCGAACGGGCGGCCAATCGTATTCTGCAATGGAAGCCAGATCTGTATAAGTGGATCAACATGCGCGGTCACAACCATCCGGTTGACTTCGAGTATGACCATGGCCACGCGCATGGCGATGCCGATCATCATCACGGCGACGGCCAGGTGGACCACAAGCACAAGAAAAAGACACGCCGTAAGAAGTAGACTTCGGTGAGGATCGTGCAAAGCGCGATCCAGTTGTCTCAAGGGGGCCGCGCAAGCGGCCCCTCTGCGTTTGATCACTATGGCCGCCGTGCAATTCGAGGAACCTGACATGTCATTTGCGATGATCGGACTCGGCAAGATGGGCGGCAACATGGTGCGCCGGTTGGCTCGAAAGAACCTCGAGGCAGTCGTGTTCGATCGCGATCCGGCGGTGGTCGCGTCACTCAGCAAGGAGACCGGGGCCAAAGCGTGCGCATCGCTCGCCGACCTCGTTGCGGCGATGACTGCTCCGCGTCTTGTTTGGTTGATGCTGCCGGCTGGCGCAGCAACCCAATCGACGATCGATGCGCTACTGCCGTTATTAGGAAAAGGCGATGTGCTCATCGACGGCGCCAACGCCTGGTACCGAGACACACTCGCGCGCAATTTGGTCGTGGCTCAGCGGGGCATGCACTTGGTCGACGTTGGTGTGTCAGGCGGCGTTTGGGGCCTGGAGAACGGCTACGGGCTGATGTTCGGTGGTGACAAAGCGGCCATTGCGCCGTTGCAGCCTTATCTCGAAGCACTCGCGCCATCTGCGGATCGTGGTTGGGTTCACTGCGGGCCGACGGGCGCAGGTCACTTCGTCAAGATGGTTCACAACGGCATCGAGTACGGCTTGATGCAGGCCTACGCGGAAGGCTTCGCGTTGATGGCAGCCAAAACTGACTTCGATCTCGATGTTGCCAAGATTGCCGAGAGCTGGCGACACGGGACCGTGATTCGCTCATGGCTACTGGATCTGACCGCCGAGTTTTTGGCGACTGACAAGCTACTGGCCGACACCGCGCCGCTTGTGGCGGATTCGGGCGAAGGCCGTTGGACGTCGATCGAGAGCATCGAGCTGGGCGTGCCGACGCCGGTCATGACGATGGCGCTGATGGAGCGATTTGGCACCCAGGGTAAGGGCGACTACGGCCACAAACTACTGGCGCGCATGCGCCACGCGTTCGGGGGTCATGCGGTAAAGTCGGCCGGCAAGTCCTGAGCGGCGGCGGCATCGGCGATGATGGTGGCACGTTCGCGCGATACGCCGAGGGCGGGCATGTTTGAGTAGTCTTCGGTATTGCCGCCGCGAGCCAACAGGGCTGTCAGTACAGCCGATTTGTTGGCGCCCGTGACCAGCCACAGAATGCGCCGCGCCCGGTTGATCGCGGGGTAGGTGAGGGTCATTCGACGCGTGCCGAAGTATGCGCCCGTCACGACGACATCACGCTCCCGTTCGGCGAGCACCGGGTCGTTAGGCACGAGCGATGCGGTATGACCATCGTCGCCGAGTCCCAGCTGCAGCAGATCGAACCACAAGCGGCCGCCGCACAGCTGTGCCAGCTGTTCGCCGTAGCGCGTCGCCGCCGCATCGAGGTCGGTCGCTTCCACCGGCATTTCGTGCAGGTGCGCGGCGGGTAGCACAGCGGTCTCGACAAAAATCTTGCGCATGAGCTTAGCATTGCGTCGATCGTCGTCCGCCAGTACCACTCGTTCGTCCACCTGCGCGACATGGGTGGCATCCCATGGCAGCTTGCACTTGGACAATTCTGTGAACGCGAGCCACGGCGTTCGACCACCAGACAATGCAACGACCGCCCGGCCACGCTCCGCAACGTCGTCCGCGATCGCGGCTGCCATCCATTCCGCGCAACGGCTCGCAACGGCTGCGGCATTGGGCTCAATGATCAGGTGCATGGTGGGTCTGATTCCGGTTGTGGGTTGTACCAGCCGCCGTGCCGCTCGACGAGGCGATCCGCAGATTTAGGTCCCCAGCTGCCTCGATCATACGGCTCGACGGCGGGAGCCCGTGCCAACAAATTATCGACGAACTCCCAGGCTGCCTCGACCGAATCTTGGCGAGCGAACAGGCGCTGATCGCCGCGCATCGCGTCGGCGATCAGCCGCTCGTAGGGGCTCATCGCCTCGGTTTCCGCATTGCAGACAAACAACTCGAGCGACCGACCTTCCATGGCTTCACCCGCCGCCTTGGCGAGCGCGCCGAGGGCGATAGCGATGCGGTCCGGACCGAGCCGGAAGCGAAGATAATTGACCCGATCGCCATCGGGTTCATCGAACAACTGCTGCGGTGGACGGCTGAATGTGATCATGACCTCCGTTGATGTTTGCGCGAGCGCTTTGCCAGTCCGGATGAAGAACGGCACGCCAGACCAGCGCCACGATTCGATCCCGAATCGAAATGCAGCGTAGGTCTCGACATCGGAATTGGCGGCAACGCCCGGTTCGTCGCGATAGCCGCGGTATTGGCCCCGCACCACTGAACGATCCCCACGCACCACGAGGGAGCGAAGGATCTTGACCTTTTCGTCGCGCAGCGATTCGCTGTCCATCGAGGTCGGCGGCTCCATTGCGAGGATCGCCAGAATTTGCAGCAGATGATTCTGCACGACATCGCGAATTGCGCCTAACTCTTCGTACAGCTTGCCGCGTCCCTGCACATCGAAGCGCTCGGCCATGGTGATCTCCACCCGGTCGATATGATTGCGGTTCCATAACGGCTCGAAGATGGCATTGGCAAAGCGAAAGTACAAGAGATTCTGTACGGGCTCCTTACCCAGGTAGTGATCGATGCGAAAGATCTCCCGTTCGGAAAAGTGCCGATGCAACTCACGATTGATCGTGCGCGCTGAATCGAGATCACGCCCGAGTGGTTTCTCCACCATCACACGCGCGCCAGCGGCGGCGCCGCATTCGCCAAGGTGGCCGACAACCTCGCGGAACAGGCTCGGCGGAATCGCGAGATAGTGCAGGGGGTGAGCGGCATCGGCGAGTTCGCGCTTCAGCGCGACGAACGTACGCGCGTCCTGGTAGTCGCCATCGACGTAGTGCAGTCGAGCACACATGCTATCCAACGTCGCACCATCGACATCTTCGACGTGTTCGGCGACGCTCTCGCGAGCTCGCTCGCGCAGCGCATCGAGCCCCATCCCGCCGCGAGCCACGCCTATGACGGGCACATCCAGCCGACCGCGTTTCGCCAATTGATACAGCGCGGGAAAGATTTTCTTGTACGCCAGATCTCCGGTGATTCCGAAGACGACCAGCGCGTCGGTCTGCGCAAGATCCATACGCTATTTTGCGCCGCCGAATATGAACCAGCTCGCGCCATTGCCGTGTGCTGGGGCCGGCTTTTCGCCGCGCGCGACAGCGGCGAATTCCGCGTCCGATACGGTCGTGTAGTTAGGAATGCGCGTCTTGAACGAGCGTTCCGGCTTGAATCCTGCGCGCGCGCACTCCGCTAGCGGGCTCGAGGTACGAAAACCGGCGTAGTGCGGCTCGTTGTTGTAATACGCGTCCCAGTCGAGGTAGAAATTATAGTAGGGGTCGCATTCTTCGGCTGGCGGTAACTCCATGTGCACCATGAATCCGCCCGGGCGCAACACGCGATAGACTTCTCGCAAAATCGCCCGATTGGACGCAGCCGACTGCTCGTGCAGGAAGAAACTCGAGACAACCAAATCGAAATGGTTGTCGGGATAGGTCATGCGTCGCGCATCCATTTGCGCAAAGTGAATGTTGTAGCCGCGCGCACGCGCCAGCGCGTGGCCGAATCGCAGCATTGGCGCGCCGACATCGATACCGTGGCCTTCGGCGTCGCGATATACGTCCAGATAGGGCATGAGATTGCCGCCCTCGGTGGTACCCACGTCGAGAATTCGCTGCGGTTGCAGCTGCGGAAACCGGATACGTAGCCACTCGGCGATCGAGCGGCCGACACCGCCGCCTTTGACGCGCAACTTGAGCCCGGCACTGAACACGTGCGTACCATGAAAATAGATCGCACCCGGCGCCGCGTCCTGCGGTACGTACTCGGTGTGAAAGCACCCCGGCATCAAGTGAATGTCCATGACCGAGACATCGCGTGGAATCGCGAGTGTCGAGTCGAGCTGCAACGACCCGAGCCCCGGTTGAGCGGCCACGGCCCGCGCGACCGCATTGACCTGCTGTACGTTGCGCTCGACCTGCGGCTGCACCGACCACCACGTCATTTCCTGGGCGACATAGCGCAGCGTGCTCCAGGCACGAAAGTATGGGTTCGACAGCATCGCCTGGCGGATCTCGCGTCCGTCGCGCGGCGCGCGCTTTTTTTGACGTTTGAAATCCCGTAACACGACGTTCTCGTAAGCCGCGCGCAGATGCTGCGGCATATCGACCATGACGCGCTTGCGCAAACTCGACACGAATCGCTGGCGCGCACGTTCGTTGTGTGTCGCCCGAGCAACCTGATCGATTGACGGTAGCTGTCTAGCGAGATCGCCATCCATGATTTTGCTCCTGAGCTCTAGGGTTCAATTGCGGCCAGGGCCGCGGCATTGAATCACCGTGCAAGGATACCCAATTGGCGGCATCCCGACGCGGCGCGTGCTGCCACCCCCGCCGGATTCGCGCCGAAGCGGGATATCTGGGAACAGCTAGCCCCGCGGCACAAACTTCGAAACAGGGCAAGTTCGGCTGTCGTCTCTTGATCGATTGCTCATAATGGCGTGAGAAATGCTGCAGTTTTGTATCTCACACGGTACTGTACAAAGTTAGTCCACTGCTTCGACGCAACCCATCTCCTGCGCTATATGACCCAAGAAAACCTCATCCGTTCCAGCGACGCATTACGCCACGTCAAGTACGAAATCCGGGGTCGGCTCGCCCGCCGCGCGCAAGAGCTGGAGCGTCTGGGCCACGAGATTATTTCGCTCAATATTGGCAATCCGGGTGCGTTCGGCTTCCGTACGCCGGAGACCATGCGGCTGGCAATGATCGAGAATCTCTCCGGGGCGGAAGGCTACAGCCACCAGAAGGGCATCTTCCCGGCGCGTGAGGCGATCGTCATGCAGCAGCAGGGGCGAGGGGTCGTCGGCGTGACGGCCGACGAAGTTTTCATCGGCAACGGTGTCAGCGAGCTGATCGATCTGTCGCTGCGCGCGCTCTTGAACGAGGGCGACGAAGTCCTGGTTCCGAGCCCCGACTATCCACTCTGGACCGCCGCAGTCACCCTCAACCGTGGCCGTGCGGTGCACTATCCCTGCAAACCTGAGAATGGCTTTCAGCCCAACGTCGAAGATCTCGCCGCACTGATCACGCCGCAAACTCGCGCCATCGTGGTAATCAATCCCAACAATCCGACTGGCGCGGTGTATTCCGCGGCGTTGCTGCGCGCGATCGCCCAGCTCGCGGAGCGCCATAAGCTGGTCGTGTTTGCCGACGAAATTTACGACCAGATGGTGTACGACGACGCTCAGTTCGTACCGCTTGCGACGCTGGTGCACGACACGTTGTGCGTGACGATGTCAGGACTCTCGAAGGTCTATCGTGCCTGTGGTTATCGCGTCGGCTGGGCCGTGCTGTCGGGCCAATTACGCATCGCGCCCGACTATCTGGCGTCGATGGAATTGCTGTCGTCGTTGCGGCTCTGTAGCAATGTGCCGGCGCAATGGGCCGTGCAAACTGCACTGGGTGGCTATCAGAGCATCAAGGAATTGATCGTGCCGGGCGGACGCCTGTATGAATCGCGGCGCGCGATCGTCGATGCGACACGCGACAGCCGATTCCTGGTACTCGATCCGCCGCAGGGTGCGATGTACGCTTTCGTGCGGGTGCAAACCGAGCAACTAGCCGAGTTCGACGATCACGCGTTCGCGTTGGATCTACTCGAGCGCAAGCACGTATTGGTCGCGCCGGGCGTAAGCTTCAATGTGCCTTACCGCGATCACTTCCGAGTGACGACGTTGCCGGATGCCGCGACGCTGCAGAGGGTGTTTGCGCGCATCGAAGAACAGCTGGACGAATACGCCGCATTGCCAGTGACCAAGCGCAGCACGGTCGTTGATGCCCAGACGCGCTTTAAGTAAAGTTAACTTTTTTATTTAAACTACTGTTTTTGAAACGATTTTCGCCAATCATCGAGAATCATTTTGAAGAGGGCAGACCGCTCATCGTTGGCACTGCCCAGCGCGCAGCCGCCGTCCGGCGTGCCCACGCGGAAGTACAGATGGCGGCGGGCAAGGTTTCCTGGCCAACGCCACGGGTCGCCACATTTTTGCAATGGGCAACGGCCGAACTGCGCGCCGGTCGCCACGCCGAGCGCGACTCGCGCGGGCAGGGTGCGCCCGAACGAGCGCTGAGCAGCCATGAGGAATGGGCGCTGTTTCGCGCCATCGCCGCTGAGTTGATTCCCGCGCATGAATTCGTGACCCGACGTGCGTTGGTTGGTCAACTGCGTTCTGCAGCACGGCTCATCGACGACTGGCAAATCGATGCCACGCAATTGCATCGGCTCGGCTCACCCGAAGCGCGACTGTTAACGACCGCATTGACCGAATTTGCGGCGCGATGCCGCACGCTCGGCGCGCGACCTGTACGCCAGTTGGTCGCTGCATTGCGACCACCGGCTGCGCGTCCGGTGGTTCCCGCATCTCTTGAATTGCCGCGCGCCCACCGTCGCGTCCTGCAGCAGCACGGCGCTGAGTTCATCGACGACGAGCATCATGACGAGATCTCCAGCCAGTTCCTGGCCTGCACTTCAGTGGAGGACGAGTGCATCGTCGTCGCGAACTGGTGTGCAGAGACGCTGCGCGATCGGCCGGGCAGTCGACTGCTCGTGGTCGTGCCCGATCTCGATGCGCGTCACATCGCACTCGAGCGGACGCTGTCACAGACGCTCGAGCCGAGCCGTTGGCTTGCAAGCGACGACGGTTCCCGCGCGTTTGCGATCGAAGGCGGGCGCAGATTGAACGAGTTTGCGCTCGTGCATCACGCACTAACGACCCTCGCGCTGCTGACTCGGCCACTGATATTCACGGCGCTTAGCGGCTGGCTGCAGAGTGTGTTCCTCGCCACCCCGGGCGCGGAAGATCGTGCGCTGCTCGATCGGTGGTTGCGCACGCAGGGTCGATTGGAATGCAGCGCCGCGACGCTCGCACTACAGCTGGAGCGCGCAGGTACTTCGTTGCGCAATCCCGCAGCGATCTTGGCCGAGCGTCTGCGCCGAGCGGTGGCGGAATTGCCGCAGGGCAAGCGCCTGGCGCGCGATTGGGCGCAAGCCTTTTCCGCAGCGCTCGACGCTGTGGGCTGGCCGGGTATTCGACCACTCTCGAGCATCGAACAACAGACCAGACTACGCTGGAACGAGTTGTTATCCGAATACGCAGCGATTGCGGTGAGCCTAGGTCCGCTGTCAGCGCAGCATGCAGTCGACTGCTTGGCCGAACTGGCCGCGGAAGTGCGCTTCGATGCCGCGAGTCCTGACGTCGCCGTCTTGGTGACCGATAGCCTCGATCCCCCGGTCGTGCACTACGACGCGATCTGGGTGATGGGATTGGACGCGGACACTTGGCCACCGCCGCCCGCACCTCACCCACTGCTGCCAACCAGACTGCAAATCGAAGCCGGTATCGAAACCGCGACGGCCGCCGGACAGCTGCGCCGCGCGCGACGCGCGATGCAAGCGTGGGGCGGCGCGTGTGATAGCCTGCATTACTCTGCGCCGCTGACTCGCGACGATGCTGAAAGCCAGCCGAGCGCTCTCATCAGCGCAACGACGCAGCCACCCGCTCGCGCTGTAACGCTGCTGCAAGCATTGCGCGGCGATCCGAGCTTCGAACTGATCGACGATACCGAGGGCCTCGCATGGCCGCACGACCAGGCGGTACCTCGCGGCGTTGCAGTTTTCGACTTACAGACGCGCTGCCCATTCAAGGCGTATGCCGAACTGCGTCTCAACGCCGATCAACTGGAGTTGCCGGAGCCGGGCATCGATGCACGCAAGCGCGGCGATTGGCTGCACAAGGCGCTCGAGCTCTTCTGGCAACAGACGCGGACGCAGTCGGCGCTCATCTTGCTGGCGGATGAGGCGCTCGAAACAAGAGTACGCGCGGTCGTCGATCAGGCGCTCAACAAGATCGGACCGCTGGGCGATGTGGAGCTGTTAGCTCGTTCGGTACAGCGCGAGCGTGCACGGCTCGAGCGTTTGCTCGTCGAGTGTGCGGCACTCGATCGGCAGCGCATGCCGTTTAGCGTCGTCGCCACGGAGCAGGTGCTGGCAACCAGAATTCGTGACGCGCAGTTTCGATTCAAACTCGATCGAGTTGATCAGTTGCACGGCGAGGGCGCACGATCGACGCACGAGACCGTGCTGATCGACTACAAGTCCGGACAGCCGGGCAGGCTAGGTTGGCTCACCGACCGCCTGCGCGAACCACAGTTGCTCGTTTACGCACTCGCGTTGCGTAACCAACGCAAACAGCCGGATGACACAAGCGCGCCACCACTCAATCTGGCTGCGCTGGCGCGCCTGCATCTGACGCGCGGCAGGACTTCGTACCTTGGTTTGAGCGCCGATCCCGGAACCCTGCCGGCGGTCAGGACGCCCGCCATTGCCGCGCAGAACCTGCGCTCGCGCGGGACGCGGGGCGTGGTGGACGTGCTCGGCGACACTCCTCGAGAGCAGTGGCAGTTGCAAGTCGACCGTTGGCAGCACGCAATCGAACAACTGGCACAGGATTATCTGCAGGGCACTGCGACGGTCGATCCGATCGACCCTGACGAGTGCAAGTATTGTCATCTCACGACAGTCTGTCGGCGCACGGAACTCGCGGAAACGAGCGAATCCGAGGACGAATGCGACGCCGAAGGGGGCGAGGCGGGCCTATGAACAGCGCCGGGAAGAGCGCCGAGCCTAACAAGACTGAGCGCGCTGATGATCTGGCGCGCGAGCAAGCGCTCGATATCTCTCAATCGATTCTGCTGCAGGCACCGGCTGGATCGGGCAAGACCACGGTCTTGACGCAGCGCTACCTGAAATTGCTCGCAACGACGAGTGAGCCCGAGTCGGTTTTGGCGATCACCTTCACTCGCAAAGCGGCGGGTGAGCTGCGCGCCCGCGTGCTGCGCGCGCTGGCTGGAGATGTGCCTGAGAGGTCGCCGGCCGACGCGCTGACAGCAGAGCACGCGCGCGCTGCGATCGCCCGTCATCCCGGGCTGATCGAGAGCGCATCGCGGCTCAAGATCATGACGATCGACTCGTGGAACATGTCGCTCGCCAGTCGTTTGCCCATCACTGCGCGCAGCAACGTTTCGCTGCGTGTCGCGGACAACAGCACAGAACTGTATCTGCGTGCCGCCCGCGAGGCACTGCGCGCGGCGGAGCAGGATAACGAGCTGTGCGGCGCGGTTGACATCGTGTTAGGTCGACTCGACAACGAGTGGCGGCGATTGGAACGCCTGATCGTTGCGATGCTTGCGGAACGCAACCATTGGCTGCCGCGAGTTTCGCAGGATGGCGGCCACTTGCCCAAAGCCATCGAATCGAGCCTCACGGCCATCATCGAAGACACATTGGCCCGCACCCAGCAAACGCTCGGAGTGGAACTGTGCGCCGAGGTCACAAAATTGTTGCCAAACTGCGCGCGCACGATGCGCGCCGCGGATCGGGAGCTGCTCGCGGGATACTTGCCATGGCTGACGACTGACGGCGCCTTGACGGCGAGAGCCGAAGACCTCGCTCGCTGGCGCGGTGTCGCCAGTTTCGCCCTCACCAAAACCGGCGGCTTTCGCAGTCCAAAGGGGCTCGGCATTACCTCCGGGGTACGCATCAAACCGCCACAAGAAAAAGCCAGGGCGGTGGCCTGGATCGACGCGGTTGGGTGTCTGCCCGGAACGCAGCAGTTGTTGGACGATATCGCCTGCTTGCCCGACCCGCAGCTTGATGTCGAAACAGTCGAAGCGCTCGAAGCTTTGGGCGCGGTGCTGATCTACGCCGCCCAGATGTTGCATGTGCTGTTCGCCGAGACGGGCGTTTGCGATCATATCGCGGTAGCGGGCGCCGCCCGGCAAGCTCTGACGGAAGAGGGTCGACCGACGGATTTGGCGGAGCGGCTCGACCTCAGGTTACAACACATTTTGGTGGATGAGTTTCAGGACACCTCACATGAGCAGTTCCATCTATTGGAGGCATTGGTAGCGAACTGGTCGCCGAACGACGGTAGGACAATCTTTATCGTGGGCGATCCAATGCAATCTATCTACCTGTTTCGCAATGCCGAGGTCGGGCTGTTCGTTCGGGCACGCGAGCAGGGCATCGGCGACATCCGCTTCAAGACGTTGCAGCTACGTCGGAACTTCCGTTCCGCGCCGCCGCTCGTTCTGCGCGCTAACGACTGGTTCGGGCGGGTGTTTCCGCCGGCGGACGATATCCGATTCGGCGCGATCCGGCACCTGGCTAGCGAACCTGCCGCAGGTGATCGCGGCGACGGACCGTTCAATGTGCATCACGTTGCCGCCGCGGGGAGGCTCGCTGAGGCGCAGCATGTCGCCCGGACCGTCGCTGAGTTGCGGCGTGATCATCCCGGCGAATCGATCGCGGTTTTGGCTGGCGCCAGATCTCACACCTTGCAAATCTGCCAGCAGTTCCGCGCTACCGGCATCAGCTACAGCGGTGTCAAGCTGACGCCGCTCATCGACACTTCCGCCATTCGCGATCTTGAAGCCCTGACCCGCGCGCTCCTCAATCTCGCGGATCGCACTGCCTGGCTTGCGATTTTGCGCGCTCCATGGTGCGGGCTGACGCTGGTGGATCTGACAATCATTGCCAACACGCGCATGCCGATCGCGAATGAGGCACCGGACTCTGTGGAAGCAGCCGCAGCAGCGCGTGATCTGCCCGTCGTCCTGAGCCAATTGCGGACCGCCTTGGCTGAGTCCGGCCTGAGCGCGGAGGGAACGGTACGGGCAGCGCGTTCACTCGCCGTCCTCGATGAATGTCTGGCAGAGCGCGAGCGGCGCAGCTTGGCCGAGTGGGTGGAATCGGCGTGGCTGCGCCTTGGCGGACCGGCCACCTGTGTCGCTGCGGAAGAGCTAGAAGGAGTCCGCGCATTCTTCGCGGCGCTCCAGTCGCATGAATCGCAGGTAGGTGTGCCCGTGGGTAGTGAGCTCGAAGCTTTACTCGCGGACTTGTACGCGCCCTCGAATGCGGATGACGATGCCGCGGTCATCGTGACGACGATTTTTCAGGCCAAAGGGCTCGAGTACGATCACGTGATCTTGCCAGGCGTTGGCAGGCCCACGCAGCGCGACCGACCGCCGCTGATGCATTGGCTGGAATTGCCGCGCATGCAGGCCAAGGCCGTGACGGACTCGAGCGATCTACTCGTCGCGCCGCTCAAACGTCTCGGCGGTGACGATGGTCCCTTGGATAAATTGATCAAGCGTTACCGGGCGCGACGCCAGGCGTTCGAGCGAGCGCGATTGCTATATGTTGCCCTGACGCGCGCGCGGCGAAGCTTGCATGTTTATCTGCACCCGCGTGTCGATACCAATCAAGACCTGAGCGCGCGAAAGAATTCGCTGCTGGAACCGCTTTGGCCTGTCGTTGCCGAACACTGCGCGAGGCAGCAACCGCTAGTCGATGACACTGGCTCAGGAACCGTGCTCGCCCGCACAGGCAATCGACTCAGGCGACTGAAACCGGACTGGCGCGCGCCGCAAGGACCGGCCGATTGCATCCGCGCCAGCCTCGACGTGGGATCGTTGGACGATCCCCTCGAGTTCCGCTGGGCCAGTGAGACCGCGCGACAGATTGGAACGGCGGTGCACGGCGCACTCGAGACCATCGCCATGACTGCGGCGCTCGATGACGAAGCAGCAGTCGCGCATTTGCGCGCGCAATTGCGCACTGAGTTGGTCGCACTTGGCGTGCCGCCGGCAGATCTGGACGATGCGACGAGCCGCGCCGCGACCGCGCTCGATAACACGCTGCAAGATCCACGCGGACGCTGGATACTAAGTAGTGAGCATCGCGATGCTGCGAGCGAGTTGGCACTGAGCGGCGTGGAGAACCAGCGCATCGTGAGTGTCGTGATCGATCGGACCTTTGTCGATGCCGACGGCGTGCGCTGGGTTGTGGACTTCAAGACCAGTCCTCACGAAGGCGGTTCCGTGGAGCAGTTTCTCCTCGAGCAGACCGCCCGCTATCGAGCGCAGCTCACTCGCTACGTCCGCTTACTGGAAGCGCTCAAAGGTGGGCCGGTACGGGCCGGTCTGTACTTTCCATTGCTGAAAGAATGGCGCGAATGTTCGCTGCAGACCACGGCCGACGCGAACGAGCCGCGCGTCGACTAACTAATAGGTCCCTTCGAGCGCAAACTGTCGCATACCGTCGGCATCGGCCGGCCCCAGAATTTCGAGCTGCCGTTGCAGTTGCGGCGGTGCTTGCGCACGCGCGGCGGCCGTGCCCTGAATCAGGTAGCCGGAAGGCATGGTCAGCCGAACCGTTCCCCGCACGGCCAACGGGCCGCCCAGATCAACGAGCTGTCCAGTCAGCGAGCCGTCCGCGGCGGCCGGCCCGTCAAAGGTGAGCGAGTAGCTACCGAGCGCCATGGGTCGCGCGCCGACCTCTCGTAAATTGCGCCCCTCGACCACCCCGTGCAGCTCGATTGGCTTGCCGTCCGATAGCACCAACTTTGAGAAATCAAGAGTCATCGAACCGCGAATATTGGCCGGTACGATCGGCAGAACGGCGGCATCGAGCGGCAGGCGCGCGGTCAGCGCGCTGATCTCACCATCGCCCGACAGGCCCAGTGCCAGAACAGCGCTGACCGCAAGCTCGCCACGAGCAAGATTCACGGGTCCCACGAGCTTGCCAGTGACGACGCGCCACGGCGACAAATCCCAGGTCAGTGTCCCGATCGGCAGCGAGCCCTGTAGCGTCAATGGCGCGCACGAACCACGCCAGACGCTACCGGACAACTGCCCACAATTGACAGCGGCCGGCAGAAAGCTGCGTACCCACGCGGCCGGCAGATTGAACGCGAGCACGATCGTGAACACGACGAACGACGCCGCGATCGTGAGACCAATGCGCTTCATGGAGCGAGAGCGGTCAACGTGCGCGCAATACGAGGCCGGCGTTCACGAGACCGGGCTCGCCACCACCGTCGATTTCTGCCGATTCCACGCTGACGCCGTGCTGGTCCGACAGGCGTGCCAGCCAGCCGACCAGCAGATCGAATGAGGCTTTGTCGAGGCGCAAGCGCAGCGACTTGTCGCCGCTCGGCTGAGTGCTGGCCAACGACGAACCAAGGCCGGACTCGCGCGCGGACCGATCGATCAGAACGACTAACGACTCCGCCGATGTGCCACCGCCGGCGAGCGGTCCGGCCGCCGCGACCTCGGGCGCCACGCTCTGAATGAATGCGAGATCGCTGCGCTTCTTGTCGACACGGGCCGATGCTTTGGCGACCGCCATGTTGAGCGGCAGCACGACAGCGAGCAGTAGCAATACGATCGCGGCAGCGGCGCCCATCGTCACCAGGAGACGCTCGCGCTCGCTCAAGCCGCCGAACCATTTCGTCAGCGCGTTCATGAGCGGCCTCCGGCAGCCGGCGATTTCACCTCGATGCGCCCCTGATAGATCTCGCCGGCAGCCGTTCCCGATAACAGCTGCGCGCGCCAGCCGTTGGCGTTGAACTGCTGTGCAACGGCGTCAAGACTCGCCGCATCGGGCGCGGTGATGCGCAGCTCCAAGGTGCCGTCGCGGAACGTAAAGCCCTTGAGGGCCGCGGCTGGCACGCTGTTCTTGGCGTTGGCGAGCGCTCCCAGCGCGCCGAGCATGCTACCCCCGTTGACGGCGTTGCCGCGCAGCGCTAATAACCGCTGTTCGACTCTCTGGCGCGCATTGCGCAGACTCGGATCGTCCGGCATCGCCTGTCGCATCACCTCGTTCAAGGAGCGATCGAGCGTCACTTCTGCCTTCTTGAGTCGCATCAATTCGTAGGATTTGGCGCCGACGTGCACGGTGAAGAGTATACCGGCGAGCAGCGCCGCCCACCGCCAGGCGCGCCAGTTAGCCGATGCCTCCGATTTCGGCGCGTGCGTGCCTTGCAACAGGTTGATCGCAGCCGCGCTACCCAGTTGTTGCGCCAGCAGCGCGACCGGTCCATTGGGGAGCAACTGAACCTTGATGTTAGTGAATCGCGATCGCAACGCGTCGAACTCGGCACGGCGAGCTTGCCAGTCCGCCGGCGCGGTGTACAGCAGCATACCCAACGGCGAGGGCTCGAGGCCCGGCAGGGTGTCGGTTCGTTGCGCCTCAGCGAGATCGAACGCGGCGCCGACGGGCTCGGACGGCACAACGAGTGGCGCGGCACCGTCAAGGCGAATCGTGATGTTAGGACCATCGAGCACAGCGGTGACCTGGCCCGGCGTGCTGGGCACGAGACTGGCTTCTGCATACAGCGTATTCGGGGAGATTCCCGCCGCCTGCAGTTCGCTGAGCCAGCTACGCAGTGTAGCGCTGGCAACGACAGCCACGGGCGTACGCCCGGAACCTTGACGCTCGCCGACGGCGAAGTGCAAGTCTTCGATATCCTCGGCCAGCTGCTCCTCGAGGGCAAATGGCACCATTTGCAGCAGCTTTGCGCCGGTCTTCGCCGGCAGCTGCGCATCGGTCAGTAACACCTGGTCGCTCGGCACCACGACCGCGACACGTCGCGCGGTCGCGAGCGCCGCCGCCTCCTCGAGCTTGCCGTTCTGCGGCGCGACGACGATCTGACCCGAGTCGTTGCAGACGAGCCAGGAAGACTCGCTGGGACTCGTGCCTGAGAGGCGAATCAAAAGCCAATCGGCCATGGGTTACTCGCTGCCAAAGGTGCGTTGGAGCGTCCTGATCTGACCACTCTGCTCGCGAAACAAAACACTGTACAGAACGAACTCGGTAGTGCCAATACGCACTGTGCTCGTCAAGAGGAAATAATTCGATTTCTCGTCGATACGAGCTTCGACGCGCGCCCGGTCGTCAGGCTGCGGGGCGGCGATTCCGTCCAGGTACGACTGCCGCGTCGGGAAGCACGGTCCATCGCGATGACCGGTCGGCTCACTCGCCTGAAACTCCTCCTGCCCATCTGCTCGCACCGCATCCAATACCACACCCCGGGCCGTACAGATATTCATCTTGCTGTCGTTAGGCAATGCTGCCACAAACGGTGCGATTCGCTGGTAGCGCTCGGCGCCGAAGCCGGGTAGCGCCAGAAGTTCGCTCGTGCTCGTGATAAAAGTGTTAGGCGGTCGATAGGCAGGCGATTGCGTCAGATAGAGCGAGTCCTCACCGCCATCGGGCCCATAGGGCGCGATATCTGTATCGATCCAGTCAACGACCAGATCGGCCCACTTCTCCTCCAGGTCGAGCTGGCGCAACAATTGCTTGAATTCCTTGACCGATCCGGGATCCGCCACGAAGGCGTTGGCCGCCGGATCGTAGATCACGAGCGAGTTCAGATTGAAGCGACCTTGCAAGTCCTCGAGCTGGCCGGCGACCCAGATCCCCGTATCCTCGATCTCCACGGGCCCGAAGGCTTGCGCCCAGGGCTGTGTTGGCAGGGTCTCCGACGGACTGCGCTTGGCAGATGTTTCGAGAGCCAATGCAGCGAGCGATTCAGCCGCGAGCCCCGCCTGCAAGGCCTGATCGAGCGCGAAGGTGGCAGCGGCACGCCGAGCGGACATCGCCTTGTTATAGGTGATCGCCGCCGCCAAGATGGTCGCGATCGCGAACAGCACGATGGCCGTCAGCAACGCAATGCCGCGCTGCCGCGCCGGCGACGAATTCGTCGGTCGCGCGTTCAGGACGGCACCTCGAAGATGCGCGACACGCGGCCCCAGTCATCCAGATCGATGGTCACTTCGATGGCGATCGGTCGCGTCCGAAGCGCGAGATCGGCGTTGGCCGGTGTAACGACTCCGACGGTATTCGTCGCGGGCCAGTCATTGCGCCACGACCGGCCGTTCGGATCCAGGAACCGGAACTGGACGCTGCGCACGCCCTCGAGCAGCAGACGCCGACGCGGCTCGGCGTTGAGCGCCGGATCGAGAGACAACCAGTATTCGCGTACCAGTTCGCCGTTGACCAGCACATAGCGAACGCGTTGTTGCGCTGCGCGCTGTGCTCCCGCCGGGTTCGACCAGCCGCCGCGCGAGAAAATGATCAGATAATCTCCCGTGCGGCCGCTTTGCAGCGCCGGTTGCAGATCGCCATTGCCTAACAGGTCGCGCGCCGGGCGCGCAACGACTTGTGCGAAGTCCTGCGAGAGCACACGCATCGCACGCTGCAGCGTGGACAGCCGATTCTGCGCGGCCTCTAGGCCTTCCCGATCGCGCAGCGCCTGGTCGATCCCGGCATAGCCGATCGCAAACATGACGGCGGCGATCGCCACCGCGACGAGGATTTCGATCAGCGTGAACCCGCGTTGGCGCATGCCCGTCATGTCGTTGGCGGGACTGACCCAGGCGGTGGCGGCAAAGGCCCAGGTGTCTGGCCGCGATCACCCGGATTGTTTCCACCTGCGCTTCCAGTCGGCGCGTTGGCGGGTTGCAGGCTGCCCCACGAGGGGCCTAGCGGCGTCGTCACGACCTGCACCGAGGTTCCCATGACTCCCGTTACGGTGGCGGTCCAACTCCCGTTCTTGTCCTGCGTGTCGCTCGACGGTCCCGTTGCCTTGATCAGCCGTGATGACACGTCGATCTTGAACATGCCCTCGAACGGCAGCGGGGTCACTGTCTGGCGCCACGCATAGCGCCGGCCGGCGTACTCGATTTCGCCCGTGGTCTCGCCACGCGCGGGCACATTGGCGCCAAGTCGCGTGTCAGTCAGTTTATTGAGCGCGACCCATTCTGCAAAAGTGCGATCGCGTAGGTAGTCGGTATTGCTGGCCGAAGACGTAACAGCCCCTAACAACGCGCCGATGGACAGGACCACGATCGCGAGTGCGACGATCACCTCGATCAGCGTAAAGCCGCGCTGATTTGCGGCTTTCATGTGGCCGGCTTGCCCGGGTGGTCGACGCGCAGCACGCCGTTCTCGTCGCTCCAGACCTTGCCTTCGGGCCCATCGCGTTCGCGTTGCAGGTCGAATTCGAACGAACTCATGTCGCCATTGCCAAACAAAATTACCTGCGGCGCAAGGCTCTCGGCCTCTTTGTCCTTGTCCTTGGCATCGCGCCGCGTAGTGAGAATGACCCTGCGCCCCTCGACCACTAACGACGGCATCAGCCCCGCTGGCAGTTCGCGTCGGGTGAGCGCGTCGTCTTCGTCCACCTCGCGCCAGGTCTTGCCGCGGACGTCGAAAGTGACGAATTGGTAGCCGGCCGCATCGGCTCGCAAGCCATACTCGCGTGTCTGCAGTTCCGCTTGATCGCGCACGTAGTCGAGCAGGGCGTAGATGCGATCGGTCTCGCGCTCAAGTTGCCGATCGCGCTTCTCGCCAGTGAACGCGATGACTGCGCCGGCAGAAATGAGTCCGATGATCACGACGACGACCAGCACCTCGACCAGTGTAAAACCGGCGAGGCGCGACAGCTTGCGCTGCGCCTGTGAATTACTCCAGGTTCCAGTTGCCGATGTCGGC
>JAGRJB010000066.1 GCA_020442965.1 Pseudomonadales bacterium | reverse complement strand
ATCGCGCTCAAGATGCACGAAGTCACGCGCCTCAGAATGAGCACGCATCCGGCCGAGCTCGATCTGTACTTCAGCGCGTGACCATGCGCGGCCCCGCCGTCCCAGCCGATTTGCCTGGGCCGGGACGGCGGCGCCCGCTTTGTGAGCCGCGCTTCACGGAACCCCTGCGATCCGCTTTGTCTAACCGTGTTCCAGGGTCTATTCTCGGGAACCGTGATGCCGCGTACGTTACTTACCTTATTCCTGCCGGGTCTCGTGCTCGGGATAGTCGGCCTTGGTATGGCCGGGGGGGCGCGTGGGCAGTCCACGGAGCGCAAGGTCTACACGACGGTCGGCGAGCATGGCGAGCGTGTCTATACCGACCAGCGCATACCGGGCGCGAAGCAAATCGAAGTGGACACCACACAGACTTACAAAGCGCCACCTGCGACCGCGACATCGGGCAGCCGGACGTCGGCACCGTCGCGGGTAGATTCCAGTTTCCGCTATCAGAGCTGCGCGATCGCGGCGCCCGCCAACGATCAGACGTTCGTCAATCCGGACAGCATCAAGGTGTCGGCGGTGTCCGAGCCAGCGGTACGACCGGGCGACATCATGAGCATTCTGTACGATGGCAGCGCGGTGGGCGCACCCGGGTCGTCGACAGCGACCGTCTCGCCCGTACTGCGCGGCAGTCACACACTATCGGTCGTGATCCGCGATGCGGCCGGTGCGACGCTTTGCAGTTCACCCAGCATCACGATACACGCGCGTCAGCCAACCGTGAGCACCGGCAACCGCGCGCGCCAGAATACTGCGCAGCCGCGCGCCCGACCCTAACAAACGCAGCCGCACGAACGCGCATTGGGGCGAGCGATGCTCGCTGAGCGCTCTGTGCCGTCTGCCATCTCGCATTTCGATCCGGCTGATCTGATCGGCAGCCTCGCAACCGGCGTCGTCGTTCTGGATGCCGATCTTTGCGTCGTTTATGCCAACGTCGCTGCGCAGGATCTGCTCGAGGTCAGTATCAACCAGGCGCGCGGCCGCCCGTTCGTCAATCTACTCGTCGATCCTGGCAATCTTGCCGGCGTTTTGCGTCGTTCGCTGACGGCTGGTGAGATATTGGCCGAGCGTGAATTGACCATTCAGCCGCTGGGAAAGACGCGTGAGTCGCGGGTGATCGACCTGACGATCATGCCGCTCGATACCGAGGAGACGCGGGGCTACCTGTTGCTGGAAATCAGCGATGCCACGCAGCGTCGGCGCATTGCGCGTGATAGCGATTTGCTGGCGCGCCTCGACGGCAGCCGACAGATGGTGCGACAGCTTGCACACGAGATCAAGAATCCGTTGGGCGGGTTGCGTGGCGCCGCGCAACTTCTGGAGCGCGAGCTGCCGGCAGCGCATCTGCGCGAATACACAGCGATCATTATCGGCGAGGCCGATCGACTGACAGCGCTGGTCGACTCGATGCTGGGACCGGTACGTACAACGCAGAAATCGCGCGTGAACATTCATGAGCTCTGCGAGCACGTCTACCGACTCATGCAGAGCGAGGCACCGAGCGCGGTGACACTTGAACGGGACTATGACCCAAGCCTGCCGGACGCTCCGCTCGATGCACATCAGATCATCCAGGCGCTGCTGAACATCGGGCGCAATGCCTTGCAAGCGGTCGGGTCGCGCGGACGCATCGTCATGCGCACGCGCGTGCTCGGCAATGTCAGCATCGGCACCGTGCGACATCGGTTGGTTGCGAGCGTCGTTATCGAAGACGATGGCCCCGGTGTACCCGAGGAGATCCGCGAAACGCTGTTCTATCCGCTTGTGACCGGGCGCAGCAACGGAACGGGTCTCGGACTTGCCGTCGCGCAGGAATTGATTACGCGCCATGGTGGACGGCTGACCTACGAGAGTCGATCCGGTAGCACCGCTTTCACTGTTCTGTTACCCCTGACTGAATGATGACCACGAACACCGACAGCGCCGTGCCCCTGCTGGTCTGGTTAGTGGAAGACGACACGTCGATCCGCTGGGTGCTGGAGCGTGCGTTGCACAACGAGGGTATACGGACGCGCGCCTTCGACGCTGCGGAGCCGGTACTCACGGCCCTGGCGGGCGAAGCTCCGGATGTCTTGCTGACCGATATACGCATGCCGGGCAAATCGGGGCTCGATCTGCTGCAGCAAGTTCGTGCCCATCGGCCGGGCTTGCCGGTGATCGTGATGACAGCACATTCGGATCTACCGAGCGCCGTGTCGGCGTATGAGGGCGGGGCATTTGAATACCTGCCAAAGCCCTTCGATATCGATCATGCCGTTGAACTCGTGCGGCGTGCCGGCGCGAGCGCGCGCTGCGACGCGCTGCCACCCGCCGAGTTACCTGTGATCCCAGAGCTGTTAGGCAAGGCGGCGGCCATGCAAGCTGTCTTCCGGGCGATCGGACGACTGGCACGCTCGAGCGTAACGGTGCTCATCACTGGCGAATCCGGCACAGGCAAAGAGCTGGTCGCACGAGCGTTGCACGAGCACAGTCCACGCGCGGGCAAACCATTCATCGCGATGAACAGCGCGGCGATACCTGCCGAGTTGCTGGAATCCGAATTGTTCGGTCATGAGCGCGGCGCATTCACGGGTGCGGAGTCCCAGCGACGCGGTCGTTTCGAGCAGGCGAGCGGCGGCACGCTGTTTCTCGACGAGATCGGCGATATGCCGATTGCGTTGCAGACTCGGCTGTTGCGCGTGCTCGCCGAAGGTGAGTTCTATCGGGTGGGTGGGCAAGCGCCCATTCGTGTGGACGTTCGGGTCATCGCGGCGACTCACCAGGACCTGGAACAGCGCGTCGCTCGCGGCGAGTTCCGTGAAGACTTGTTCCATCGTCTGAACGTGATTCGAATCGAATTGCCGGCGCTGCGGCAACGCTCTGAAGACATCCCCGCGTTGCTCGAACATTACCTTGCACAGGCTGCGACCGAGCTCGCGACGGAGCGCAAGAGCCTGAGTTCCCGCGCTCGCCAGCACCTGGTGCGCTATGGCTGGCCGGGCAACGTGCGCGAGCTCGTCAATCTTTGTCGGCGACTCGTGGCGCTCGCGCCGGGCTCGACGATCGAGTTAGCTGATCTGCCAGTTGGCGTGCAGGGTGTCGCGCGGGTGACCGACGACTGGGGGGGCGCACTCACGCGCTGGGCTGACGCGCAGCCGGCAGATCCCGATCAGCCGTGGCTGGCACGCGCACTACCGCAGTTTGAGCGCGTGCTGATCGAGGCCGCGTTGCGCCGTACCGGTGGCCACCGTCAAGAAGCTGCGCGCGTGCTGGGCTGGGGCCGCAACACCCTCGCCCGCAAGTGCAAGGAGCTTGGCATCAACGAGTAGGGATGCGCTTGCTGGCGCCTGCGGCTGTCTGCCGCAAAGGTTGTTACATAACGATTTCAGTTGTTGAAGTCCGTCGCAATTTGCAAGCGCCGCAGTGGTCAAGCGGTCAGTATGCGGCGACACTAACTACATTGGCCAATGCTTGTGTTGGCCCTGTAGTTTGGAGTAATGGTCGTGACAGAAGTAGTCATCCAGGCGTCGCGCACGCCCGGTATCAGCGGTTTCTTGTTCATCACCCTGGGTGCAATCGCCGCCGTCGCGCTGCTCTGGTTCGTCGACAGCCGCCGCGACAGCAACTAGAAGCCCTTTGGTCAACAGCCCAACGCAGCTCAATCCAATCTAAGCGAACCGACCAGCTCGCGCGTGCTGCCCAGACGGTGTGCACGCAGATAGTCCGCGATGCCCGCATTGATCTTGGGGCAGACGTGCGGGTCGTAGAACAGCGCTGTACCGATGCCCACGGCGGTCGCGCCGGCGATCATGAATTCGATCGCATCGGCGGCGGTCGTTATGCCCCCCTGGCCGATGATCGGAATATTGTGGCGGTGCGCGATGTCGTATACCTGATGGACCTTCAGCAGCGCGATCGGTTTGATCGCCGGGCCTGAGAGCCCGCCTTGTACGTTGCCGATGATCGGGCGCCGCGTGTGCGCATCGATCGCCATGCCCATCAGCGTGT
>JAGRJB010000065.1 GCA_020442965.1 Pseudomonadales bacterium | reverse complement strand
TCCCACCGAGCGCCACACTTCGCGGTCGACGTGGTGCTGTTCGCGCCAGCGCGCGTCGTGCGGCAGCATTTCCTTCTCGACGAAGCGCACCACCGTGTCGCGGAACGCGCGCAATTCGTCATCCATCCAGGGAGATTCGTAGTCCTGCATCGTCCCGACCTCAGCTTTGTACCGGGCCATCATACCGGCCTTGTGAATAGTTTCGTTTGAAACTAGATTAGCGCCATGCGGCGTTACATCCAGTTTCCAAAGGTCGAGGGCGAAGCATCGCGCCAGGCGCACGCCGACCTGCCAGACGGCACGTACGAACGTGAGATCAGCAAGGAAGGCTTTTTCGGGCCTGCTGCCCACCTTCATCATCGCCATCCACCTACCGGCTGGACCAAGTTCGAGGGCCCGCTGCAACCGCACGCGTTCGATCTGACGCGTGCGAGTGCTGCCTGCAGCTCGCCGTGGCAGGCACCCCTCCTGCTGCACAATGGCGCTGTACAACTGCGCTACTGGCAACTCCACGGCCACATGCCGGCCCTTGCGCGCAACGGCGATGGCGATCAGCTGCTCTTCGTGCACGCAGGTGATGCGGATTTGTTCTGCGATTTTGGGCATCTCAGCCTAACGACCGGCGACTACGTCGTGATCCCGCGCGGCACGATGTGGCGAATCGATTGCGCCGGCGTGGCGCTGATCCTGATGATCGAAGCCAGCAACGCGAGCTTCACGCTGCCCGAGAAGGGGTTGTTAGGACCGCATGCGATCTTCGATGCTGCGATGTTCGATACGCCCCGTATCAACGAACAATTCCGCGCACAACAAAGCGACACGACCGAGTGGCGGGTCGAGGTCAAGCGACGCGATGCTGTCTCGCTTATCACCTATCCATTCAACCCACTCGATGCGATCGGCTGGCACGGCGATCTCACCGTGGTCCGCATCAACGTACGCGACATTCGACCGCTGATGAGCCACCGCTACCATCTGCCACCGTCGGCACATACAACTTTCGTGGCCGATCGGTTCGTCGTGTGCACGTTCGTACCGCGTCCATTCGAAACAGATCCGGGCGCGATGAAGGTGCCCTTCTTTCACAATAACGACGACTTCGATGAAGTCATTTTCTATCATGCCGGCGACTTCTTCAGCCGCGACAACATCCACCCCGGCATGATCACGCTGCATCCCGCCGGCTTCACCCACGGGCCGCACCCCAAGGCGCTCGGCAAGGTATTCAAGCAGTCACGTGCCGGGACGGACGAATATGCGGTCATGATCGATACGCGCGATCCGCTCGAAATCACTGCATCCGCACGTGAGTTCGAGTGGACAGCTTATGTCGATAGCTGGAAGGCGGGCTGAATGAAGCTGGCGACTCTTCGCGGCAGCGGGCGCGACGGCATACTGGTAGTCGTTAGCCATGATCTGTCGCTCTGCTGTCCCGTTCCCGGCATTGCGGCAAGCTTGCAGGCTGCGCTCGATGATTGGCACGAGACCGAGGAGCGACTGCAGGACGTGTCGCACCAGCTCAACGCCGCGACCGGCGGTCGGGCGCAACCTTCGGGTACTGTTCGATTCGATCCGGTGAACTGCGCGGCACCGCTACCGCGCGCCTACCAATGGGTCGACGGCAGCGCATACGTCAACCACGTCGAGTTGGTTCGCAAAGCGCGCGGCGCCGAGATGCCACAGTCCTTCTGGACTGATCCACTCGTCTATCAGGGCGGCTCGGACGATCTGTTAGGCCCGCGAGTGGACGTTCCCTTTGTGTGCGAAGAATTCGGCATCGACCTGGAAGCTGAAGTCGCAGTGATCACTGACGATGTACCAATGGGTACCACAGCTGCGTCGGCGGCGGCACACATACAGCTGATCACGATCGTCAATGACTGGTCCTTGCGCAATCTGATACCGGGAGAACTGGCCAAGGGATTCGGCTTCTATCAGTCGAAGCCCGCCACCGCGTTCGCGCCCGTCACCGTAACACCGGATGAGCTGGGCGACGAGTGGCGGGAGTGCCGCATCCATTTGCCGCTCGTCAGCCACATCAACGGCCAATTGTTAGGTCGGCCGAATGCTGGTGTCGATATGACCTTCGGCTTCGATCAGCTGATCGAGCATGTCACGAAGACACGCAAACTCGGTGGCGGGACGATTATCGGTTCCGGCACAGTGTCGAACTACGATCGCAGTCGCGGCTCGAGCTGTCTCGCCGAGGTGCGGACCCTCGAGCAGCTCGAGCATGGTGCGCCACGGACGCCGTTTCTGAAATTCGGCGACCGCGTACGAGTCGACATGCTGGACGCCAACGACAAGAGCATCTTTGGAGCGCTCGATAATCGCGTCGTGCGGTATTCTTGACCATGGGCGACCCGATCACCTTGATGGCCAGGGATGGACACGAGTTCAGCGCATACATGGCGAAGCCGAAGGGCGCTGCCAGGGGCGCGGTGGTCGTGGTGCAGGAGATCTTCGGCGTTAACCGCCATATCCGGGCGATCGTCGATGGTTTCGCCAGCGCGGGGTACCTCAGTATCGCGCCGGCGTTGTTCGATCGCATTCGACGCGGCATCGAGCTCGGCTACTCGGATGCCGAAGTTCAGACGGGGCGCGGCTACATGATGCAGATCCAGCCCGCACAGTTTCTCGCGGACACAGCGGCGGCACTCGCGGTTGTCAGGCATGCGGGTCGCGTTGGCGTAGTCGGGTATTGCTGGGGTGGCACGGTCGCCTACCTCGCTGCCTGCGAATTGCCGGTTGCCTGCGCCGTCTCCTACTATGGCGGCGGAACGGTCAACTTTCTCGATCGCGAACCAAAGGTGCCGGTCCTGTACCACTTCGGCGAACAGGACACGCACATACCACTGGAGAATGTCGAGAAGATCAAGGCCGCACATCCCAACGGCATCTACTACCTCTATCCAGCGGGACACGGCTTCAATTGCACCGACAGGTCCGATTACAACCCTGAAAGCGCCTCGGTCGCGCTCACTCGCACGCTCGCGTTTCTCGCACAGCACGTCGATCCTAGGCAATAGCGCGCCAGTGGCCCGCGCGCATTCTGAGCACCGCGGCGTGATTCCGCTGCTGGCGGCCTGTAGCGCCGCCGGAGTCATCGGCAATTTCCTGCTGTTGCCGGCGCTGCCGGACGTTGCGCGCAGCTATGCAGTTCCAACGCCACAGGCGCAACTCACTGTCACCGTGTATCTGGTCGCATTTGCGATCGGCGTGTTGCTGTCAGGCCCTCTGGCGGATCGCTACGGGCGCAAACCACTGTTGGCGGGCGGCATGCTGGTCGCAGCGCTGGCCTCAATACTCGCGTTGATCGCGCCGAATTTTTCGGGATTTATCGTTGCGCGTTTCGTGCAGGGGATCGGCGCAGCGACGGGCGTGACAGTATCGCGTGCCACAGTGGGTGATCTGTTCGCCGGTTCCGAGTTGGCACGCAAAATCGCCACTCTGACCATGGCCATGGTCACAGGTACGGCGATGTCACCCTACCTCGGAGGTTTGATCGCCGAAAACCTGGGCTGGCGCAACGGCTTTTGGTTTCTGTTCGCGGGGTCACTGCTAATCGGTGTTGCCGTACTGCGCTACCTACCCGAGACGCGGCAAACGCACGGCGCCGACAACAGCTTCACGAAGCTCTGGCGCGAATCGCTCGCAGTCGTTTCGCAACCGGTCTTCCTCGCCTATGTCGTCCAAGCGGGCATGGTTTACGCATTGTTTCTCGTCTTCATCTCGGTCGCGCCATTCGTCATGGCTACCTCTCTCGGCAGACGGCCGTCGGATTTCGGCATCTACTACCTGCTTTTGTCGATCGGCTATTTTCTCGGCAATCTGTACGTTTCACGCGCGCGCGCCACAGTTAGCGCGACCAAATTGATGACGCGTGGTCTCGGACTGCAGTTGGTGTTTTCGATCGTCGCGCTGGTGTTTGCACTGCTGGGCTTCGTCGATCCAGTCTACATATTCGGGGCGCAGTTTCCGTTGTGCATCGGTCAGGGACTCGCACTGCCGAACATCATGGCGCGCGGCGTCAGTCTCGCCCCCGACTACACCGGCGTCGCCTCGAGCGTCATGGGATTTGGTCAAATCGCACTCTCGGCCGTTTGCCTGCAATTCATGAGTTTTGCCCCGATCGATAGCTGGATTCCCATACTTTCGTTCTGCGTGGTCGTTGCCGCGATCGCGTGGCTTGCAGCTTTGCTCTTGCAGCGAGCAAAGGGCCCTGAGATGCAGAACGCGTAACCGCGCTGAAGCGTGAGGGAGTTCACGCTTCGTTCGCCCGTCGCGCGCTGATCGGACAGCGGCGCATCCTGGGCTGCGACCGTGGTCGCATTTCGTCCCTCTGCTCGCTGTAGTTCACCCCCGAAATGCCGATACTCGCACCGGATGTCTGCGCGTGGCGCGACAGCAGGAGCGCCGCGCGCGTATCGAAAGTGAGCAACGCAACTACCGAACCACTCGTTCTGCTGGCCGACGACGATCCCACCGTCCGTCTGCTCGCAACCCGTGCGCTTACCAGCGCCGGCTTTCGAGTGCATGCGGTTGCGGACGGACTGGCAGCCATCGATGCCTTCGATCAGTTGAACCCGGACTGCGTTATCGTCGACGTTGAGATGCCGGCAGCCGGCGGGCTTGAAGTCTGTCGTCACATACGCGGCAGCCCGCATGCCAATGCGCCGGTACTCGTCCTGACGGGGCAAGAGGACATCGATTCATTACATCGCGCTTATGAAGCGGGCGCCACCGATTTTGCTAACAAACCGATGCGTTGGCCCACGCTGCCCTATCGGCTGCAGTACCTGTTACGTTCTGCAGCGCTCACTGACGAACTGCGAATCAGTCGCCATCGAACACAGACGCTGCTCGATGCGATGCCGGATCGCATGTTCGTACTCGACAACAAAGGCATGCTCGTCGAGGAAGTCAATCGTCACCACAACGATGGCCCAGCGTCGTTCGAGCGTGGCGCAGGCCGCAGCATCGAGGATATCCTGCCGGCGGACGTCGCACGGATGGCACGTGAACACCTGCACGTTGTGTTAGCGACCGGTCAGGCACAAACATTCGAGTTTCAAACCGACGCAGGCCGCAAATCGTCCGAAGTTCGGCTGCTCGTGCAGCCGAACGGCAACGTACTAACGATCATTCGCGATGTCAGTCAGCGGCATCTTGCGGAAGAGCGCATCCGCCATCTCGCCTATTTCGATGGCGTGACCGGATTGCCGAACCGTCAACTATTCGTACGTGAACTGCGGCGCGCCATGCGTCAGGCGAAGCGCAGCAATCGCCTGGTCGCCGTGTTGTACGTCGATCTCGATCGCTTCAAACGGATCAACGACACCCTCGGTCATAGCGTGGGTGACGCGCTGCTCAAATCCGTTGCACAACGGCTCGCGGACGGCGTGCGCGCAAGTGACTTCGTGGCCAAGCCGGTCGGGCAGGAAGACATGACCGTGCAGCTCGCGCGCTTGGGTGGCGACGAGTTCGTGGCACTGCTGACGGATATTGAATCGCAGGGACAGATCAGCGCGGTCGTGGACCGGATACGCGAATCACTGACGACACCCTTCAGCTACGAAAGCCGTCAGTTCGTCATTACGCCGAGTATCGGCGTCGCCGTCTACCCAGCAGATGGTAGCGACGTCGAGACGCGTGCTGATGCACGCCGATACCGCAATGTATCAAGCCAAGGATGCTGGTCGCAACACGGTGCGATTCTACGAGAAGGCGATGAACGCCCGCGCGCTGGACCGGCTTGAACTCGAAGATGCGCTGCGAGTTGCGATCGAACGCCAGCAACTGGCACTGCATTTCCAGCCTAAGTACTCGTTAGCCAGCGGCGCGGTGACCGGTGCCGAGGCGCTGCTGCGCTGGCAACATCCCGAACGCGGCTGGATTTCTCCAGTACAGTTCATTCCGCTCGCGGAGGAAACCGGATTGATCGTGCCGCTCGGCGAATGGGTGATCGAGGAAGCCTGTCGAACGATTCGCCTGTGGCAGGGCACGGCGCTCAATGGGATGCGCCTTGCAATCAATATTTCGGCCGAACAGGTCGCCAGAACCAACGTAGCCGAACTCGTCATGCGCGCGCTCTGGAAGCACGGTGTTCAGCCGCACCTGCTGGAACTCGAGATGACGGAGAGCCTCCTGATGCGCGATGTAAACACGGCGAAGGTCATGCTACATACGCTGAAGGATGCCGGAATCACGCTGGCCATCGACGATTTCGGCACTGGCTACTCGTCCTTGAGCTACATCCGCCAGTTCCCGCTCGACTCGCTGAAGATCGACCGCAGCTTTGTACTCAATTTGCACAATGATGCCGATGATGCAGCGATCTGCGCGGCCATCATTGCCATGGCCAAGAAGCTCGGCCTGAAGATCGTCGCCGAAGGCATTGAGTTGGAGCAACAACGTCAGTTCCTGCATTCCGCCGGTTGCGATGAGGGCCAGGGCTATCTATTCGCCCGACCGATGCCCGCACAGGAGTTGCAGCGACTGATCGAGGTAGCACCTGAGAAGCGAGGCACCTATGACGACTGATCGCTGTCCGCTCGGCGCTCTACGCCGCGCGGGTGCTTTGGCGGCTCTGCTCGGCTCACTAGCAGCGGTATCAATCGTTGGTGCCGCAAGCGCTGCGCAGCCCAAAGTCTTGAAGCTGCTCACCTGGGAGGAGTACATCAGCCCGACGGTACTTGCCGAGTTTGAGCGTCGAGCCAATGTGAAGATCCAACCGTACTATTTCAACAGTGATAGTGAACGTGACTCGCTGCTCGTCGGAGCGGACGGCGCCGACTACGATGTCATCGTCGTCAATGGTCTCGCGATCGATAGCTATCGACGCCGCGGCTGGATCAGGCCTTTGGACCGTCAGCGTGTCCCTAACATCGGAAACGTCGACCCCAAGTGGCGCAACGCATTCGCCAGCAGCGGCGAGTACGCCGCGCCGATGTTCTGGGGTACGCTCGGCATCGCCTACCGCGCCGACCTGATCAAGACACCGATCACCTCCTGGGAGCAACTGCTCAAGCCGAGTCCTGAGCTCTGCGGCCGCATAAATATGGGCGGCGACGCCCGCGACGTTATCGGTTCAGTCCTGCGAGCCGTCGGCGCGTCGCTGCAGAAACCGACGCTGGACGACTACCGGAAAGTCGAGACCTTGCTGCGCTCACAACAACCTTGTGTCAGTAGCTACGACTTTGTCAGTGTGAGCGAAGACGACCCGCTCGTGACCGGCAAGATCGTCGCGGCGATGGCATACAACGGCGATGCGTTGCGCATGCGCGAGTTCGCCCCGGGCATCAGATATGTGATGCCAACGGAGGGCGGGATCATTTGGGTAGACAATCTCGTCCTCGGCGCAAAATCGCGGGCGCCGCGCCAAGCGGAAGACCTGATCAATTTCTTGTTAGCCGAGAATAACTTGCTGCGATTGGCCACCTACTCTCGCTATGCTCCGGCGAGCGAACGCATCACGCAGCGTATGCCGGCCAGTTTGCGCAATCATCCGGATATCGTGCCTTCGGCGGCGCGACTGCGGAACTTTGCACTGGACATTGACACCGACGTTCAGAGCGCCCGTCAACGCAACCGCATTTTCGCAGCGATCAGTCGCTAGTCCAGTCATTCCATGCGGCTACAATCCAAGCTCAGTTTGCTGATTCTCCCGGCCTGCGTATTGCCGCTGCTGGTCCTCGGGATGGTCACGTTTTCGCTACTCGAACGCATCGCCATTACCAACCGGCTTGCCGACGTTCGAACGGTGCTCGGCCCGGTGAGCGAAAGACTCTCGAATGAATTGCGAACGACCGAGACCAATGCCCGGCTCTTCGCCACATCACCATTCGTTTCGCGCTATCTGCTAGCGACTGATGCCGATATCAAATACTCGATGATGGAACCTGGGTTGCTCGAGTTCCTGGACACGTACCAGCGCGGCTTCAAGAATTACGAAGCAATCGAGTTACGCAAACTGGATGGCGCACTCGATACGCGTACGACCGGAACCGAGGTGCAATTGCAAACCGATGCTGCAGCAGCTGCGTTGGCACGATCGCTCGCAACAGACACGGCGGGCAGTGGATTTCGCATCGTACAGATCGGCGCCAGCGCGCCGCGCCTACTCGTGGGTGTTCCGATCGAACTGAAGGATGCGCGCGTTAGTCTGGCGGCGGGTGCCAAGCGCCAGGGCGTGCTGATTATTATTGTCGACCTCAACTTCGTTGGGCCTATTCTCGATCGCATCACACAGGGCACGAACGTCGGCGTGACCGTCGTGAATCGAGCGGGTCGCGCATGGTTCCCGCAACGTGGCTTGCTGCCCGAGCAACTTGATCATGCGTTGCTGCGGCAACTCGTCGACCCGCCTGGTGCTGGTATCGATATCCAACCCGGCACGAGTGGCTTGCACCTGAGCGCGCTACCAATATTTGGTGATGCGCTGCTGGTGGCGGGCATTCCACAATCCCAACTAACGACAATTCGCCAGCAACTGGGTCTAATAGTATTCGGCGTCATACTGAGCGGTGCGATCGTCATCTATTTGTCACTCTATTGGCTGCTGCACAGATTCGTGCTGCGTCCAGTCAAGTCGCTGCAGGAGACCGCACAGTTGCTCGGCCGGGGCGAGTATGCCATCCGGGTGCCGGTTGACAGCGCAGATGAACTCGGCGACCTGGCGGCGACACTGAATCGCCTCGGTTCCGATCTCAACACAATGCTCAATGATCTGCGCACCTCGAAAGACCGCGCCGAGACGGCGAGCACCGCCAAGAGCGAATTCCTCGCACGCATGAGCCATGAGATCCGGACGCCGCTCAACGGTGTGCTCGGCATGACGGAACTCTTGATCGGATCGCGCGGCCTCGACGACCGGCAGCGCCGCTACGCCGATGGTATCCGCCACTCCGCCGAATCGCTGCTCTCGGTCATCAACGATATTCTCGATTTCTCGAAGATCGAGGCTGGCCGACTCGAACTCGATTGTGCGCCGTTCAACGTACGCGAGATCGTCGAGGACGCGGTGGAACTTCTGGCGCAGCGCGCAGCCGTAAAGGGCCTCGAGCTGGTCGCAGACATTCCCAACGAGATTTACGCTCATCGCCTCGGCGACGGCAGTCGCCTGCGGCAGGTACTAATCAATCTGTTGGGCAATGCAGTCAAGTTCACGGAGCGCGGCGAAATCGTCGTGCGCGTCGAAGAGGTCAGCGTCGACAGCGTCAGAATGCTGCGCTTTGAGGTGCGGGACAGCGGCGTCGGTATCAGACCGGAGAACCACGACAAGATCTTCGAGTCGTTTTCCCAGGAAGATGGTTCGATCACCAGGCGCTATGGTGGGACGGGCCTCGGTCTCGCGATCAGCCGCAGGCTGGTTGAACTGATGGGCGGGACGATCGGCGTCGATAGCGCGCCTGGCAACGGATCGCGCTTCTACTTCACGCTCGATCTGCCGCGAGCGCTCGATAGTGCGACCGACCTGCTGCCGGCGGGCCTCAACGGCAATCGTGCGCTCATCGTCGACGACAATGCGACCAACCGAGAGATCGTATTGCGGCAGTTGCAAGGTTGGGGAGTGGATGCGACCGAAGCCGCGAGTGGCAGCGACGCATTGGAGGCTGTGCGGCGCTCGACCGACGATCCCTACGATATCGTGCTGCTCGACCTGCACATGCCGATCCTCGACGGACTCGCGACCGCCCGCGGGATACGCGCGCTGCCGGGTGGAGCAGACGTCGCCATCGTGATCTTGAGTTCGATGACCGGCGACGTCACGCGCGACCACTGGACCGACCTGGGTGTCAGCGCGACGCTCACCAAGCCTGTCCGGCAACGCGAACTGCACGAGTGCCTGGACGTTCTGTTGCGTGGCACCGGCGCACTACGGGCTTTGCGCATGGAGCAAGCTGAAGCGGTTGCGACCACGACCGCCATCGCCCCACGCCGTGTGTTGCTGGTCGAAGACAATGCGGTGAACCTCGCGGTCGCCCAGAGCATGTTGGACAAACTGCATTGCAGCGTCACGACAGCGGGTAACGGTATCGCGGCACTCAGTCTGCTGCAAAGCGGCCAGTTCGATCTGGTGCTCATGGATTGTCAGATGCCTGAGATGGATGGCCTTACGGCAACCCGAAAATTTCGCGAGTTCGAAGCGACGGCTCGAGAGCCGCGCCTGACGATCATCGCATTGACCGCCAACGCGCTGCAGGGCGACCGGGAACGTTGTCTCGCCGCAGGCATGGACGACTATCTATCCAAACCTTTCACGGTCGCGCAGCTGCGCGAAATCATTGAGAAGTGGCCCAGCAAGACACGAGCGGAGATTTCCGAAATGCCTCTAACCAATAGTAACGACGTGCTGGATCGAGCCGCGCTCGATCAAATTCGACAACTGCAAGGCACGGATCAGCCTGATCTGCTGCGTCAGGTGATCGACATCTATCTGGAATCCTCGGCCACACTCGTGGCGCAGATCGACGCAGCCCTGCGAGCTGCCGACAGCGTTGCCGCAGGTCGCGCCGCGCACGCACTCAAGTCTAGTAGCGGCAACGTCGGTGCAACGATTGTGACCCAATTGGCCGCGGCGATTGAAGCGGCCGCGCAAGAAAGCGCGCTCGAGCGGATCGAGGCATTGCATGCCGAGCTGCTGGTCGCCTTTCGCAACGTGCAGCAGGCGCTCACCTCGGAACTGCAGGCTGCATGAACTCTGAGCGCAAGCCAAGCACGCCGCTCGCACTGCTGGCGGACGACGATGCGCTGCAGCGGACGCTGATGGAGCGCGCGCTCGTCGCCGCTGGCTATCGGGTGGTGGCGGTCGACAACGGTCGATCGGCGGTCGCAGAAGTGCTCGCGCATGCACCGGACATCATTTTTCTGGATGTGCAGATGCCTGAACTAACAGGCATTGAGGCATGCCGCGAGATCCACGGGAAACTGGGCGATCGAACGCCGCCGATCGTGGTTGTCACAAGCTGTGATCGTGATGAGGACATCACGGACGGCTTTGCGGCAGGCGCCTGTGACTACCTGATCAAGCCCGTCAATTGGACCGTTTTCAAGCATCGCGTCAACGGCTGGCTGGCAGCCCACCAACTCGGCCACGAGACCAGCGCCGCGGCACCGCGCACGCTCGTAGTCACGCGCGATGGTTCTGTACTGAGCGACTCCGCCCACCCCGACGCGACGGCGTCGGCAAACCTTCTCGCCGATCTGCTGCAACCGCTGCTCGCTGAGCAACTGCAACTATGTGTGCGCAAGGTACTCAAGTCTCGTATCCCCGCCAATTGCACCTTCGCCGAGTGGGACGCGGTCGTCCAGGCAGAGGGTCGCGAGCGGGCTCGCATCGTCCTGAAATGCGGTGAGCAACGCGCTTCGACCGAGGCGGACATGTTCAAGCTCGCTTACCTCGACCCGCGCACGGAGCTCCCCAATCGCCACTTGTTCGAGAAGACCGCCCAGCAAACGCTGACGCAGGCGCGCTTGCGCGGCATGTCTGTGACGTTGGTGTGTATCGCACCAGAGGTGCTCAGAACAAGTGGCACACCACGCGCTGACGCGGCGCTGCAGAGGTCGCTGGCGAAGGTACTGGCCGAGCTCGGCGCGATTGATGCGCTGGTTGCACACAAAGTGACTGCCGAGGAGCCCGTGCGGCTCGCCTGCATCGACGGCAGCTACCTCGTCTTGCTGCTGCAAGACCCCCCGGAGAGCGAGGCGCGCGCGCGCCTCGTTGCGCAAATCATCGAGATAGTGAAACGTGCTGCTCCCGAATGGCTGCAGCGCCAACACTCGGAAGCCATTGGTCGTGCCGGTTTTCCGCGTGACGCCGACTCGGCCGAATCGTTATTGCAAGCGGCAATTCTTGCCGCACTTGATCCGTCTCAAAACGACAGCGTCAGGACCCGGCGGCTCAACCTTGATCAGGATGTACCCGATCACATGCGCGACGATCTCGCCGCGGAACTGACGGCGGCGCTCGACCGCGGCGAAATCTGCCTGCACTACCAGCCACGCCTGTGCGTCAAAACCCGCCGAGTGCTGGGAGCAGAAGCGCTGTTGCGATGGCAACATCCGCTTCGCGGCCCACTCGTGGCGCGCGAACTGCTGCGAATCGCCGAGCTGACGGGGCTGACAGCTCGCGTGACGACCTGGGCACTCAGCGCGGCGATTGCCCAGGCCGCCGCCTGGACGGCCCAGCGGCCAACACGTATCCCGGTGTCGGTGAATATCAGCGCAACACAATTGGCCCGCGCCGATTTTGCGGCAAGTCTGATCGCCATGCTCGCCGAATCTGGTCTCGACCCTGCACTGTTGGAAATTGAAGTCAGCGAGATCTACCTGAACGTCAATGACGCGATCAGTGCGCAGCTACTGGAGCTGCGCACCGCTGGCGTTGGGCTGATCGTGGACGATTTTGGGCATGGTCGCATCGCCTTGTCGGCTTTGCGCCGCTTGCGCATCGATGGCTTCAAGGTCAATCACGCCACACTGCGCGAGTCGCACTCACCTGGCGACTCTGGAATCTACGATCTCGCCGCCTCGATCGCCCGTGTCAGACATGCGGTGCTGATAGGCAAAGGCATCGAAAGCGCGGCCGAGCTGGCACTGGCCGCATCGAAGGGATGCGATCAGGCACAGGGTTTTCACTTATGTCAGCCGCTGCCTGCGGTCGAGTTCGAGCGCTTTGTCCATTCAACTGCGTCTACTGCGGCGGCCGGCTGAGCGCGCAGGAATTGGACACCCGCATTATTTGAAGCCGGTCACATTTTCTCGCCGGCAGCGCATAGGTAGCGCGACGCAGTCGACGGTTCACTGGGCTGAAATAGCGTCATCGAAGTCGGGCAGCAGTGCCCGGCGGCAGGCAACAAGAGCGATGACCGATCATGAACACAATCACCCTTCGAACCAGTGCCGTCGTCTGCGGCGTCCTACTCAGCCTGGGGCTCGCGGCCACGCCATCGTCGCCGTCAGCGGCCGCAGCGGCAACACCCGTTGTTCAGCAGCTAACATCTCGACACATCGTACAGGCTCACAGCGGCCAGGATGTCGCGGCTGTAGTGCGTGCAGCGGGCGGTCGTATCGTCGCCGAACTGAAGATCATCAATGCCGTTGGTGCTGATCTCACGCCGGCACAGATCGCCCGGCTGCGCCAGACGCCTGGTATCTCGCTGTTCGCGGACGAGCAACTGGAAGTCAGTGCCAGACAGCGCAAAACGGCCAGTGCCGTCGCTGCTCCGAGCGACTTCACACGCAGCTCGGCGGCGAACGGAACCCTCGAGCAGGACGAACTGCAACGCATGCTTTTCGACCGCACGGAGTACTACCACCCATTGATCGTCAACGCGCCAGACCTGCACCGCGCCGGCACCACGGGCTCCGGTGTGACGGTGGCCGTCGTGGACACCGGACTCTGGTGGGAGGCGGACACGATCCTCAGCAAGACGGCTAAATTCCGCTTCGACACAACCGACAAGCCGCTCGATGACGACCCGAACGGTCACGGCACGCATGTCAGCAGCATCATCGCGAGCAACGGGCTTGCCACCAACTGGATATCGGAAGGTATTGCGCCGGGTGCGGGAATCGGTGCGCTGCGCGCCTTCGGCGCGGATGGCAGCGGCTCCTATATCGACGTGATTGAAGCCCTCGATTACGCCGTGCAGAATCGTGTCAAGTACAATATTCGCGTATTGAACCTCTCGTTCAGTGCCACGCCGCGGTCTTACTACTGGGACGACCCACTCAACCAGGCCGTGATGAAGGCGTGGCAGGCGGGAATCGTAGTCGTCGCCGCAGCCGGCAACTCAGGCCCCAAGGCGATGTCCATCGGTGTGCCCGGCAACGTGCCCTATGTCATCACCGTCGGCGCGATGACCGATAACTATACTCCGGTCGACGCTACCGACGACAAACTCGCCACGTTCTCATCGACTGGCCCCACCTACGAGGGCTTCGTAAAGCCCGAGGTCGTCGCACCCGGCGGCCACATCCCATCCTCGATGCCGTTCGACGGCTACATCGCATCCTTGTATCCGGGATCGATGATCGGCAGCCAGCGACAGTTCAAGATGTCGGGTACATCACAGGCAACTGCGATCGTCAGCGGCATTGTGGCGCTCATGTTGCAAAAGGATCCGTCGCTAACGCCCGACCAGGTGAAGTGCAAGCTGTTGGCCTCGGCGCGCCCGGCCGTCAACGCCAAAGGCAAGGCGGCCTATACGGTATTCCAGCAGGGTGCCGGACTTGTCAACGCGCTCGCGGCGGTCGGCAGCGGCGCAAGCGACTGTGCCAACCGCGGGCTCGATATTGCACGCGATCTGGCCGGCTCAGCGCACTACCAGGGTCCCGCCAATATGGACTCCGGCGGTAGCTACTATCTGGCCGACGAGAACGGCAAGCGCATATCCGAGACCGGGCTCACCTGGAACGGCGCGTACGGTGCCAGCGGCGGCTACCTGTTCAGCGAGGGCAAGCTCTGGAGCCGTACCGACATCTGGTCGACCGGCCGACTCTGGAGCCGCAGCCAGACCTGGAGCGACAGCGTGCCGTGGACACAGGGCAAGCTATTCAGTCGCGGACTGACCGAAACGATGTCGATCAATCGCTGGGTCGAGCACGAATGATCGCTGGCCTGTCCTCGCGCAGCTTGTTAGCCCTGGTGCTGCTGACCGCAGCCGCGGTGGGACGAGCGCAGCCAACGCCGATGGTGTTTACACACCTCGGCGTCGAGGACGGGCTGTCCCAGGCATCGGTGCTCGATGTCCTGCAAGACTCGGCCGGATTTGTCTGGCTGGCGACCGAGAACGGGCTCAATCGGTACGATGGCTACGACGTCCGGGTCTATTCGCGCGATCGTCGGCAGGCGGATGGCCTCAGCAACGATCTGATCTGGGCGATTGCAGAGGATGCCAGCCAGAACCTCTGGTTAGCCACGGAGGGCGGCGGCGTCGCCGTCTGGGACCGGAGCACCGATTCGTTTCGCAAGTTTCGCCATGATCCAGCCGACGCC
>JAGRJB010000064.1 GCA_020442965.1 Pseudomonadales bacterium | reverse complement strand
GCGGCATCATCGGCCTGCCGCTCGGAGCGCAGCTCACCATCATCGGCGCCACCGATATCGCGCGTTCCTTCGGCATTTCGGAGACAGCGGTCGGGCTGACCATCGTTGCGCTCGGCACGAGCGCGCCGGAAATCGCCGTGTCAGTCGGCGCTGCGACACGCGGTGTCACCGATCTGGCAATCGGCAATGTGGTCGGAAGCAATGTCTTGAACATTCTACTGGTATTGGGCGCATCTGCGCTCATTACGCCTCTGTTGGTGGCACAACAGCTCATTCGACAGGAGGTCCCGATCATGATCGGGGCGTCGCTCCTGTTGTTCGCACTCGCACTCGACCAGAACATCAGCCGCATGGATGGGTTCCTGTTAGTCATGCTGCTGCTCGCCGACATTGCCTTGCTCATCTGGCAAAGTCGCCGGGCCAGCGCTACGATCAAGAAGGCCAGCGGGTCCCGATCGCGGCGGCCGACCAAGGCCGCCTGGGATGACCGGGTTCTGGTCCAGGTCGCATTGGTCGCCGGCGGACTCATTCTACTGATCCTCGGCGCGGACTGGTTTGTGCGCGGCGCGGTCAAGATCGCGGTAGCACTGGGCTTGTCCGAGCTTGTCGTTGGTCTCACGATCGTTGCGTTCGGCACGTCGCTACCGGAAATTGCCACTTCGTTGCTGGCCGCCGCGCGCGGCGAGCGCGATCTGGCCGTTGGCAACGTGATCGGCAGCAACATCATCAATATCCTGGGCTGTCTTGGCTTATCCGCACTGGTAGCCTCGGACGGCATTCCGGTTTCTACGGCCATGCTGAGCTTCGATCTGCCGGTGATGATCGCCGTCGCTGTCGCCTGTTTGCCGATCTTCTTCACCGGCAACCTGATTTCACGCTGGGAGGGAGGGGTTTTCGTCGCCTACTACTGCGCGTACACCGCTTACATCATTCTTGCCGCCCAAGATCATGAGGGCAGCAGTACCTTCGGCTTCGTGATGGCCTGGGTCGTGATTCCGCTCACGGCTCTGACACTTGCGATCATCAGCTACCGACAGCTGCGGCGGCGATCGGCATGATGTTGGCGCTGATCGTTGCGCTACCGTTCCTCGCCGGTGCGCTACTGCTGGCGGTCACGAATCGCGCACGGTTGTTGTCCGCCGCGATCGCATTCGCGTTCACCGCGGCGGCGGCCGTGCTGCTGGCGGTGCAGATCCCGGATGTTGCATCCGGAACCGTGAGCTCGATCGGTTGGGATTGGCTGCCGCTCGACGGCGCGAGACTCGGCTTTCGGCTCGACGGACTCGCTGCGATGTTCGCCGGCATGGTGCTGATACTTGGCGCCCTGATCATTCTCTACGCTCGCTATTATCTTTCCGAGCGTGATCCGATCGCGCGCTTCTACGCGTTCTTCATGTTGTTCATGGGCTCCATGCTCGGCGTTGTGTTAGCCGACAACCTCATCCTGCTGGTCGTGTTCTGGGAGCTGACCAGCCTGAGTTCGTTCCTGTTGATCGGCTATTGGCAGTATCGGAGCGACGCTCGTCAGGGCGCGCGCCTGGCACTCGTCATTACCGGACTCGGCGGCCTCGCGTTGCTCGCTGGCGTTTTGATCATCGGCAACATCGTCGGCGACTACTCCCTCGACTCGGTACTCGCCGCGGGCGACAAGATTCGGGCCAACCCGCTCTACATTCCGGCGCTGCTATTGGTGCTGCTCGGCGCCTTCACGAAGTCGGCGCAGTTCCCGTTCCACTTTTGGCTGCCGCATGCGATGGCAGCGCCCACGCCGGTGTCCGCGTATCTGCATTCGGCGACAATGGTCAAAGCTGGCGTGTTCTTGTTAGCGCGTCTGTATCCGGCGCTCGCCGGCACCGAGGCGTGGTTTTTCATCGTCAGCGCCGCGGGTCTGCTGACCTTGTTGATAGGCGCGTACACAGCGATCTTTCAACACGATCTCAAGGGTCTGTTGGCGTACTCCACCATCAGCCACCTCGGTCTCATCACACTGCTATTCGGGCTCAATTCGCCCATGGCGGCCGTCGCCGGTGTGTTCCACATTCTCAATCATGCCACCTTCAAGGCCTCACTCTTCATGGCGGCAGGGATCATTGATCATGAATCTGGCTCGCGCGACATGCGCAAACTCAACGGCCTGTGGCGCTTGATGCCCATCACGGCGGTGCTCGCGATCGTCGCGTCCGCCGCCATGGCCGGCGTGCCATTGCTCAATGGTTTCCTGTCCAAGGAATTGTTCTTCGGCGAGGCCCTGGCCCTGGAGGGGCACACGGCACTGGAGTTCGCTGTTCCGTTCATCGCAACGCTGGCCGCCGCATTCGGAGTCACGTACTCGATGCGCTTCATTCACGATGTCTTCTGGAATGGTGAGCCGAAGGGACTGCCACGCCAGCCGCATGATCCACCGCTATGGATGCTGGTACCCGTCGCTATCCTGGTGTGCATTTGCCTGTTAGTCGGAATTGCGCCGAATGCCACCATCGAGCCGATCCTGACGCTGAGCGCCAGCGCGGTGTTGGGCAGACCGCCGCCCTCTTTCACACTGAAGATCTGGCACGGAGTCAATTGGCCGCTGGCGATGAGCCTGACGGCCATGTTCGCCGGCATTGGGTTTTATCTACTGTTGCAGCGCCTCTATTCGCTGCATGACATCGTGCATTTGCCACGCGGCGGCAAGGAAATCTACGACGCGTTTATCAAGCGCCTGCTCGGGCTTGCACGGCGCATCACCGGGCGATTACAGAGCGGGCACCTGCAATATTCGCTTGCGGCAGTCGTTCTGTTCGCCACGACAGCGGCATTGCTGCCACTACTCTCGGGTTTTTCGCTGGGATCCGCTCCAGGCACGCCAGTATCGCTGCCCGGATTGCTATTGTGGTTAACGGGCTGCGCCGCAGCATTGGCGGTCGGATATTGGCACGCCCGGCGCCTCGTCGCCTTGGTGACGATCGGTGTCGTGGGGTTGATCGTGAGCCTGACATTCGCCGCATTCTCCGCGCCGGACCTTGCCATGACGCAATTGCTGGTAGAAGTCGTCACGGTCATCCTCATGTTGCTGGCGTTGTACTACCTACCGTTGCAATCCCCGCCCGAGCGCAACTCACCACCTCGCTGGCGCGACGCGACTTTGGCGGCTGTCGCTGGCGCGGGCATTTCTGCCGTTACCTATGCGATGCTGACTCGACCAGTTGATTCGATATCAGGCTATTTTCTAGAGAAATCGCTGCCGGAAGCATTCGGGACGAACGTCGTCAATGTGATACTCGTGGATTTCCGGGCGCTCGATACTTTGGGTGAAATAGCCGTCGTCGCAATCGCTGCACTCATCGTTGCAGGACTATTGCGGACCATCCTGCCGCGCGTTGTGCCCGAGCAGCCAGAAGCCGGTACGTACGCGCCGGTTTCGCTTTTTCTGGAGTTTCTCGCGCGAATCTTGCTGCCGCTGGCGCTGCTCGTGTCGCTGCACATGTTTTTGCGGGGCCACAATCAGCCTGGCGGTGGGTTCATCGCTGGTCTGATCATTGCGGTCGCCTTGTTAGTCCCCTATCTGGCGAGTGGTGCCAGGGTCATCGAATCACGCATTCCACTCAACTACGAAGCGATCTGTGGAGCTGGCCTCGTGATTGCGGCGCTGACGGGCGCCGGCAGCTTTATGTTCGCCCACCCTTTTCTCACCAGTTCCTATTGGGCACTCGATCTGCCATTCCTCGGCAAGATCTCGTTTGCCAGCGCGATGCTCTTCGATCTCGGCGTGTACCTGACCGTGTTCGGCGGCGTGATGCTCGCGCTGGTGCGATTCGGCAAGATCAATGCGCCCAGCCGGGAGTACCGCTAGTGGAACTGCTGCTCTCGAGTGGCATTGGTTTGCTGACGGCGGTCGGGATCTATCTGGTGCTGCGGGCGCGTACCTTCGACCTGGTGCTGGGCCTGACGCTGCTCTCGTATGCAGTCAACCTGTTCATTTTCGCGTCGGGACGTCTTGTCATCGGCAAGGCGCCAATCATCAGCACAACAATCACGCCGACCCTTGCCAACTTCGCCGACCCCTTGCCGCAAGCGCTGGTGCTCACAGCGATCGTCATTGGCTTTGCCATGACGGCGGTCCTGCTCGTGCTGTCGGTCCGCGGTTATGCCGATCACGGTACCGATCAGGTGGACGGGCGAGAACCGCGCGCATGACGCACTTGCCGGCGCTTCCGATTCTTGTCCCGCTGTTGATGGGCGGCCTGCTCGTTGCGCTGCGCTCACTGCCGCCGGCGCTGCATCGGACTGCCGCTGGCCTCACGATCCTCGCAGTACTGACGATCGTGCTGTTACTGGCCAGCGCGACGGCCGATGGAACCGTGCTCGCCTACATCGCGGGTAACTGGTCAGCGCCGTTTGGCATTGCTCTGGCGGTCGACCGTCTGACCGTCGTGATGCTATTGCTCGCGACGATCGCTGTACTTGCGTGTTTTTGCAGTGCGACCGATGGCGAAGACGCGCAAGCACCGCACTTTCACGCCCTGCTCTGCTTGCAGCTCGCAGGTCTGTGCGGTGCGTTCCTCACGGCCGATCTGTTCAATCTCTTCGTCTTCTTCGAGTTGCTGCTGATTTCCTCCTATGGGCTGCTCCTGAACGCTCACGGCGGCGAGCGTGTCACCGCAACGACTCACTACTTGGTGGTCAATCTCGTCGGCTCTGCGCTCTTCCTCATTAGCGTCGCGTTGCTGTACGGCGTCACCGGCACGCTGAATCTCGCAGATCTTGCGCGCCGTTTACCGTTGCTTTCCTCGACCGACCTACCGCTGGCACAAGTCGGCCTGGCGCTGCTGCTGGTCGTGTTCGGCATCAAGGCGGCCATGGCGCCGCTCTACTTTTGGCTGCCGGGCACCTATCATGCCGCGTCCGCGCCGGTAGCCGCGCTGTTCGCGGTGTTCACCAAGATAGGCGTGTATTGCATCGCGCGCGTTTTCAATACCCTGAGCGGCAGCCCCGCAGCACTCGAGCTTGTTACGCGCTCGCTGTTGCCATTGGGACTAGTGACTCTGGTGTTAGGCACTCTGGGCGTGCTGGCGGCGCGTGACCTGCGTGCCCTGGCGGCATCATTGATCATCGTATCGAGCGGTACTCTGCTCGCCGCCTTCGGATTCTTCTCGGTCGGCACGACCGCGACAGCACTGTTCTACCTGGCGAACAGCACCTTGGCCGGCGCCGCATTCTTCCTCGTCGCAAGCCTGGTGCGGCTGGCGCGAGCGGAGCACGAGGATCACTTGAACATCGGTACGCCCCTGCTGCGCAGCGGCATGCTCGGCGCCTTGTTTGTCGCCAGTGCCATGACATCCGCAGGGCTACCGCCGACTTCCGGGTTTGTCGCGAAACTTGGGCTACTCACGGCGAGTGCACGCGAAATATCGGGCTATTGGTTCTGGGCAATCTTGTTGACGAGCAGCGTTGTGATACTCGTCGCGCTGGCGCGCAGCGGCAGCCTGATTTTCTGGCGCCCGATGACAGCGGAACACCTGCGGCTTGCATCCGCCAACGCAGCGCTCGGTCGCACGGCAGCGACCGAAGCATTACGCGTATCGCGAGGAACGACAGCCGCCGTCGTCTTGTTGCTGGTCTGCGGGGCTGCGCTCACGGTGTACGCCGCACCCGTGCAGCGCTACCTGAGCGCCGCCGCGATCTCGCTCGCGGCGCCAACGAGATATATTGATGCGATATTCTCCGTCGTCCCAGTGGAGCGTCGCCCATGAAGCGCTGGCTGCCCACGCCCTACATGAGCCTGACGATTCTGACGTTCTGGCTATTGCTCAGCAGCAGCGTAGAACCAGCGCAACTGCTGCTCGGCCTATTGTTAGCGATCCTGCTGCCGATTGCGCTACGCGCATTCTGGCCGCCGGCCGGTCGCATCAGCAATCCCGGCGTCATCGTCCTGCTCGTCGGGCGGGTGCTGCTCGACATCGTGGTCGCCAGCATCGATATTGCACGCCGCATACTCGGCCCCGAGCGTGACTTGGAACCGCGATTCATCTGGGTGCCGATTGATCTGCAGAACCCGCTCGCGATCGAAGCGCTCGCCGGCATCGTCACGCTGACACCCGGTACCTTGACCGCAGACGTCACCGCGGATCGACGCTATCTACTGGTGCATGCGTTCGATGTCGATGATGAGGCGGCTGTCATTGCACAGATTCGCAGTCGCTACGAAGCACCGCTCAGCAAAATCTTCCCGGCTGGCGACGAGCCCACCTGATGATCATCATCGCCGCCAACATCGCCCTGACCTTGCTTGCGATCGCGATGCTGCTCTGCTTGACGCGCTTGCTGCGTGGCCCCGAAATTGCCGATCGCATTCTCGCGCTGGACACTCTCTACGTGAATGCGCTCGCCATGATCATCGTGTTAGGTATCCGGCTCCAGAGTCCAGTCTATTTCGAATTGGCACTGATCGTCGGCATGCTGGGATTCGTTGGCACCGTGGTGTTCTCGAAGTATCTCATCCGTGGCGACATCATCGACTGAGGACGGTCCATTATGCTACCTACCATTGTAGGATCGATGTTCGAAGTCATTATCGCCGCGCTACTGCTCGTTGGCTCGAGCATTGCGTTGATCGGATCTTACGGTCTAGCGAAACTTGGTGATTTCTACCTGCGGCTGCACGGCCCGGCCAAGGCGACCACCATGGGCGTCGGCAGCACATTGCTCGCCTCGAGCTTGTATTTCTCCGTGTTTCACTCCGGCATCAGCGCGCGTGAGGTGCTCGTGGCCGCTCTGCTGTTCATGTCGGCACCCGTGAGTGTGCACATGCTCGTCAAGGCGGTGCTGAAGAACGAACACGATCGCAAGCGTATGCCGCCGTCCCGACCTGATGCCAAGGCAAGCTAGTGTGATTCGCTAACTACTGCAGCCGCTCGCGCAGCTCTTTGGCGTCCTTCGGCCGTGTGTCCGCAGCAGCGTCCGCGGGCTTGTCCATGCCAGCCGCAGACCCTAACAGCTTGTTCAGCTCGATGAAGTTCCCGTCGGCATCCCAGATGGCGCTGAACAACACCGGAATCTTGCCCTGCCCACCGGGAGCCGGATACTCGATCGGCGTCGGCCTGGTCGCCACCTTGACGTTAGGTGCGGCCTCGATCGCAGCAAAACGCTCATCCAGATCGGCAATATTCATGACAACGATGGTCTGTCCCGGCATCGCTTTACCGAACTTTGGTTCGGGCTGTGGCGGAATATCGAGTCGCTGCATCAGGCCCAGTGCACCGATAAATGTGTCGTTAGCGCGTAGCAATACCAGTCGAATCGTTGGCGGCTTGCGCTCGCCATCCGCGGCGGTTCCGCCGCCGATCAGCTCATCGTAGATCACCTTCAGGCCGAGCGCGTCGCGATAGAGCGGCAAAGACTTGTCGATATCGCGGACGACGAACGTCGTGCGTCGAATATCGACCGGGATACGACTATCTTCCGGCACGGGTGCGGCCGGCGCGGCGGCGGAGCAAATCATCCACAAAGCGGCAACCAGTACGGTTTTCACGTCGCCAGAATAACAGTCTGCAACTCGCGCAGGCGATCCCTCACTCGCTGACGGGTATCCAGCGCCCACCTGGCGGCACGATTGCGCTTTACCCGACCGACCAGAGATGTCACTTTCGGACATCAGCCGCTGGAGTTGGACCATGTCGCACGACGACTCACTATTCAAGCTGTCCCGCCGCGGATTTCTCGCCAGCAGCGCGGTCGCCGGGGCGCTCGCCGTCGCCGAGACCGAAAGCGCGCAGGCCGCAGCCCGGGTCAGCACGCCACAGGGCTGGGCCTTCGGCCCGTTCGACTCGATGCGCGACTACGTTCGCGAACTCGATCGCCGCGGCCTGCTGCTGAAGCTGCGCAATATCGATCTCGATGCCTATGAGGGCACCGCGCTCATGTACCGATTGGTCGATCGCTTTGGCATGTATGAAGCACCTGCGCTCTACCTGGAGAACGTGAAAATCGATGGCCAGTGGATGAAGGGGCCGGTGATCAGTAATCACTATGGCCATTGGGATACCGAGTGCCTCGTGTTCGGTATGAGTCCGGTGCCGGGCGATCATTTCGCGACTTACTACAAGGCGATGGCGCGCGTCGAGCAAATCCTCGACAAGGGGGTCTTTCCCGAGCAGCCCTACGCGGAACTTGGCGCCGAGCACGCGCCCGTGAAACAGGTCGTATTGCGCGGTGAGCAGATCGATCTGCGGCGCTTTCCCTTCGTCTGGTCGAACCCTGGCGACGCGGGCCGCTACATCAACTCGGGTTCCGTGCACACAGAGGACGTGGAGCTTGGCAAGAACTTCGGGACGTATCGTTGCCAGATCAAGGGTCCGCGCACCCTGGGTGTGAATCCAGAGCCCAACCAGAGCGCCTGGAAGATGTTCATGAAGAAGAAGGAGCGTGGCGACAAGCTTGCGCAGGTGGCCATCGTGTTAGGACAGGATCCGATCATGTGGGTGGTGTCCTCATCCAAGCTGGCTCGCGGCAAGACGGACGAATACCGCATGGTAAGTGCGATCCGCGGCAAGCCGATCGAACTCGTCAAATGCGAGACGCTCGATATGCTCATTCCAGCACATGCCGAGATGGTCATCGAAGGCGAAGTGCCGCTGGATGAGCCGATGCAACCAGAGGGGCCGTTCGGTGAAATGTACGGCTATATGGGCCAGAAGAAGGACGAAAACTTCTGGATGAAGGTTACGTGCGTGACGCACCGACGCGACCCCTGGATTGCGAACATCTACACCGGCGTCACACGGGGTTTCCCGACGGCACCGCTCGAGCAGTTGTCGCTCAGTACAATGCAGCGCTTCGTGCCGAACGTGAAGATGATCCACTCACCGGTCGAGGCGACCGGTATCACGATCGTCAGTTTCAGAAAGCAGAAGGCTGGCGAAGCGCTCGAGATCGGCAAACGCATCGCACAAATCGTGCCGATCGCCAAGCTTGTCGTGATGATTGACGACGACATTGAGGCGCTCGATCGGACGCAGGTGCTGCATGCAATGGGTTCACGCTGGCAGCCGCAGCCCGCCACCGCGATCATTGCGGAATCCCGGGGTATGCCGCTCGACCCGTCGCTCACTAACAGACCGATGACGAGCAAGATCGTGATCGACGCCACGCGTCAGTGGCCTGAGGAAGGCGGCCCCCGGGAATATCAATCGCTCAATCGCGCGATGCTGCGGGAGCTGGCGCCGGATTCATTCGCCCAGGTCGAGGCTAACTGGAACAAATGGGTGGGCTCATGGCGCCCTCCTGGTCGTTAGTCGCGCCGCGCTGCGCGGACGCCGCAGCTGCGGCCACTCGCCAAGCCGGTATAGGTCGGCGCGCCCGCCTGCCCACCTGGAGAGCAAAACTTCAACAGGAATTGGCTCATGATTGCCTCGCTGGATCGGTGTGCCGTAGTGAGAGACGATATCGCCTCAACCCGGTCCGAGCGCTGAGATACGTTATGAAAATGCATGCCCTGGCCGCCGCTCTCACGGTGCTACTCATGGCCTGCGCCTGCCTGCCGCTCACTGCCGCAGCCAGCGCGCCGCAGCAGCCTGTCGTGCTGGTCATCGGCGGCAGCGGCAGAACCGGACTCGAGATGATGCGGGCGGTCAACGCGGCGGGACTTCACGCCCGTGGCATGACGCGCGATGGTGAGCGAACCAGCAGGACCCATCCTGCGCTCGACTGGGTAACAGCCGATGCGCGTGACCCGCAGGCCCTGCGCCTCGCAACCCAAGGCGTGCAGTACGTGATCTGTGCGATCGGTGCGCCGGCGGTCGACGGTCCCGATGCCCCGCAATTCGTGGACTACCTCGGTGTCGTCAACGTCATCGACGCGGCTGTTGCTGCGGGTGTGCAGCACTTCGTGCTGGTTTCCTCCGGTTCGGCCGGGCCACATCGCGAACCGCGTGAAACACCGCGGCTTGGCTACATCTTGCTGTGGAAAACACTCGCCGAGAATCACCTCAAAGGCAGTGGTCTCGACTACACCATCATCGGTCCGGGTGGCCTCGACGCTACGCCGGCTAACAAAGAGGGCCTCGTCGTGCTGCCACGCAGCCAGTACACGGGCGCCACTGTCTCGCGGCGAGACGTGGCCCGCGTGGCAGTTGACGCATTGACTAACACGCAAGCGGATGGCAAGAGCTTTGCGCTAATCAATCGTCAGGATGCGGAGACGGAAACGTGGCGGGAGCAGCTCCATGAGCTGCCGGCAGATGCTACCGACACGACCGCAATCGAAAACCTGTCTTGGCTGGCTGGTCATTGGACTCGCGCTGGGCAAGGTGCGGCGATCGAAGAACTGTGGTTGCCCGCCGACGCGGGCATCATGTTGGGGATCAACAGGAGCGTGACGGCGGCCGGCGCGCGCGCCTTCGAGTGGCTCCGCATCGAGGAACGTGCCGACGGCGTCTATTACCTTGCTGCGCCGGGTGGCGGCCAGACCACTGAGTTCAAGCTGCTTGCGAGCGATCGGCGTCGGGCGCGCTTCGCAAGCCCGACCAACGACTTTCCGCGCACCATCGAGTATCGGCGCGATGCCGACAAACTGACCGCGACGGTCGACGGCACGCTCGACGGTAAACCCGTCTCGCTCAGCTGGACCTGGAGTCTGCAACAATCCTTGCGGGTGCCATTTCTCCCGCCGCAGATGCAGCACTAACGCTTGGCCGCGAGCCAGGCGGCGCGCGCCGCGACAGCGCGATCCGGCTGATCGGCGAATATTCCTGTCGCGCCCGCCCGCAATAGCGCGCGAATCTCGGGCTCCAGGTCGCCCAACGAACCGGGATCACCGCCGCGTCGCAGCTCCGTGGGCAGAAATTCGTTCTCCGCGCGCAATGTCCAGACGTGTACGCCCAAGCCTGCAGCCCGCGCTCGCTCCGCGAGACCGGTGCTTTCGCCCGATGAGCCATCCTGCCGGCGACTAACAACCATTTCCTTGTAGGGGCCGATGGCATCGGCATAACTCTTGATCTCGCCAAGCCCTGCGGGAGTCATCAGATCGAGGTAGCGGCGCGAATCCCCGGCGAGCACAAGATCGTACGGCTGGCCGGCAGGTGCGACTAGCTGCACGAGCCTGATCTTGGTGCGACGGCGCAGCGCTTTGAGATTGCCGACTTCGAACGATTGTATGAAGACCGGGTCGCTCGCAGTCTTGAAATCATGCCGTTTGAGCGACTTGAGTAGCGCATCGTCGAACCGCCGGCCGATACTGGCGAAGTAGCTGGGATGCTTGGTTTCGGGGTACACACCGATGCGTGGCGGTGCTGGCAGCCCGCGCTGGCGAGCCGCCGCTGCGCGCTGGCGATCGGATGCACGCACGAGTTCCAGTACTTCATCGAACGTCGGGATCTGAAACGCACCGTCGAAGCGGGTGTTCGCGCGCCGTAGTTCGGGCAAGCGTTCGCGAGCGCGCAGGGTTTTCAGTTCAGCAAGCGTGAAATCCTCGGTGAACCACCCCGTCAGGCGCACGCCATCGATCGTCTTGTCGGTTCGCCGGCTCGCGAACTCGGCATGCTGTGCGACGTCGGTGGTACCACCAATTTCGTTCTCGTGCCGCACCACCAGCACGCCGTCCTTGGTGACCACCAGATCGGGCTCGATATAGTCTGCACCTTGCTGAATTGCGACAAAGTAGCCCGCCAAAGTATGCTCAGGCAGATAGCCACTGGCGCCACGGTGCGCGATCACGATCGGGTAGTCAGCTGCGAGCAGCGGGCTGGTCATGAGGGCGAAGCCTGCCAGGAGTGCCGCTCGACGGGTCCGAGAGGTCGAACTGCTGATCTTGTCCATAACCCCTGACCCATAAACTCGTCGTACCAAACGAACGTGAGGTGCCCATGACCATCGAAACTACTCTTTGCCGACAGCTTACTTTTTGCAACGTCGTTTGTCTCGCCGTCGCGCTCTCGATTCTGTCTGGTTGCGCGGCAGAACCGCCGACACTCGTGCAAGAGCAGCGACTGACAATCCCCACGATGGCCAATTTCTGCGCAGACCGGCAGCAGGCACTCACGAACTCGCGCGTCACCGCCAACAATGTCGTTTACGACGACTACGCAGCGTTCGCGAAATCGAAGCCCAGTATCCGGCCGCTCGAAACTGAGCAATATGTACATTACCTCGATGCCGGTAGAACGCAGCCTGGCATGATCTCCTGCAAGTTCAAGACGAGCGATCACATTCGGGCGGAGTATGGTGCCAGCGCCGCCGGCGAGCCAGCCACGTGCGCATTCCTCAACCGCCGTACGCTCGACGCGTTGCTGGCATCCATGAGTGAACGCCAGCGCCGCAAGTTACTGTTTCGAGGTGGCACCGCCGTGCTCATCGAAGCGGACATCGTCGCGACGCAAGGACCCGAGTGGTTGCAGCCATTTGAAATGGTGCGGACTGATCTGGCCGGCACTTTGCACATTGTTGCCAAGGTGATGCGCAACGATTGGACCGACCCCAAACTGGCCGACGTGCCGGCTCGCTTCAAGGGCACTCACTACTGCCAGTTGATTGCCCCCGACTATCTCCAACGCTTGCTGACAGGAAAGGCGAAGGTGCCCTAGAAACGAAAGGTGTAATTGAATTTGAGCGTGGTCTCGGCGAAAACCGGTTTGAAGCCACCGTCAAAATCCTCGCGCCAATCGTAGTTGAGTACCAGATAGGCCGCTTGCCCTTGCGCCGGCAACCAGCGCAGGCGGCTGTTGACACCCAGCCGACCACTGAAATTGTCGTACTGCGTGACGTTGAGCCAGGCCCAGTTCACATTGAACGCCAGATTGGCGGCCAGTGTGTAGATGCGTGCCGTGAAGCGCCCGCTCGGCATGTCGAGGGCATTCGTCTGATACTGCGCATCGAAGTAAACGTGTTCGTTAGGACGATACTGCAGCCCGAGGCGAGTATCGAACCGCTTGCCCGCCAGGAAATCGCCGCCCTCCAATTCGATGCTCGGCGCGAGCTTGCGAAACCCCGCTGCTACGTACTTGATCCGCCAACGTTCGTAGGAGTAGTCGCCCGGCGCGACGATCAATCCGCCCGGCAGCTGGAACGGAGCAGGCAATACCTCGCGCTCCAGAAGCGCGGCCAGCGTGTACGCATCGGCTGCGCGTGTTTCCAAAGTAAAGGGCAGGAGGGTCAGATAGCGCGATTGCAATACATTGTTCTGATCGGTGATCTCCCGCGCGTCGATCCCCGTGAGCCAACTACGCCACCGACCGTCGGCGAAGCGGCGCCGATGCTTCAAGGAGCCATCGTATTGACGAATACCGGTGCGATTCACGAAGCCGAGCGCAGGACGGAAATTTTCCTGTATTTCCTGCGCTCCGAGTGAACCGCTCCACCGGTCGTTAGGATAGCCGACGCTTAGACCGAAAGCCGCATCGTCACCGTCCAGACCGCTGGTGGACGAGCGCTGCGCCCAGCCGATCGCTTCCACGATCGGACCGGTGCCTCGCAGTCGATCGCGCAAGGTGAAATCGACACCGAGAACAGTGTTGTCGCCATTCGATTTCGGGTCCCCGGACGTTACGATCGCCCCCACCGTCGACTGATCGAGAATATTGGCGTATGCGCGTGCCACTAACAGGTTCTTGGCATCGATACCAGCGAACGGCTCCTGGCGTACGGCCAGTGCACCGACCGAGTACCGCCCGATACGACCGGTCAGTTTCGCACCGGCGTCCAGGTCAATCGGTTGCCCGCCAGCGGACAGGCCGATGGTGCGCGAGAAGAACGGTCTACCGTTCTGCGCCAGTGTAGCGAACTCGAATATCTCTGCGTCATCCAGAAAGAAATCGCGCTTCTCTGGAAAGAACTGTGAGAAGCGCGTGAGATTGACTTGCCGGTCATCGACCTCGGTGGCGGAGAAATCGGTATTGAGAGTTATCGCAGCACGCAGTGATGGCGTGACTCGCCAGAATGCATCGAGCGAGGGCTTGGATAGCGTCGTCGTATCGTCGATCTCCATGCGCGTACGTGTTGTCAGTGCATAGGCCGGCACGATATCCACTCCACGACCCTGACGCAGGCCCGTCAGTCCAGTGATCTCGCCCGCCAGATCGAAATTGATCTGACGATCGTGGTGTGACCAGGCAATCTCCTCGTTCTTGCGTCTGATCGAGCGCAGCAAATTGATGCCCCAGGTCGTACTGTCCCGATCGAACGAGAAGGTCTTGAACGGCAGCGCTACCTCGGCCGTCCAGCCGTTCGAATCAATCTGCGCGGCAGCGTCCCAGATGCCGTCCCAATCCATGTTGAACGCCATGCCACCAAGACCAAGTCCGTCACGCTGAACGCCGTTAGGATTGACGTAGAGAATGTAGCCAGTGCGCTTGTTGTTATACGTATCGAGCAGAATCTCGAGGAAATCGTCATTGAATACCGCTTGCCCCTGCACGAGTTGGGCGCGCTTGATCGACGCTGCATCGCGGTCGTCGAACTTGGCGGCGATGTATAGCGTGTCAGCGTCGTACATCAGCCAGAACTCTGTAGCCTCGGACGGTGCCGCGCCGTCCTGCGGCAGATACTGGGTCGCGTCGGTGAGACGTACGGCATCCTGCCATGCCGAATCGTCCAATTTGCCGTCGACGACGACTCGACCGCTCGTGCGTGGGATTGTGATTGATTTGCGCTCGAACGCATTGCGCGGTGCAGTGGTCGCATCCTGCGCAGTGACGATCCCCGCGGCCGCAGCAAACAGAACTCCGGCAAGCAAGGCACGATGGAACGATCCGAACATACGGGATGAATTAGAGCGCGTCGTCCGCTGCGGGTGGCGGCCGGGCAGTCGCACGGCCGCGCAGTGGATCAGCGGGCGGGCGCGAGCAAGTCGCCAAATCGAGATGGCGGAGAAACGCCTGCGGTTGTTGGCGCAGTGGATAGTAGTCATTGTTCGTCGACACGCTGGCTACACGCCCGCAATCTGGCGCACCGCATGCATCGCGACCGCCGCCGGCGGAAATCTCTCGCGGGAGAGCTCGGGTGCTAGCTCTTGGGGAACAGCAGCTCGAATCGCTGGAAGATCACCGGCATGTCTTCGCTCGGCTCGCTGCCCCGGGCGCGCAACAGTGCGCCCCAGTAGTCCCAATGAATCTTGCGCCAGACAGCTACGGAACGCGCCTTAGGCCCCTCGACCTGCACATGCTCATGACTGATCCCCACGAACGGTACGAGTTCGACCGCGGTGATTCGCAACAGCAATGCGGGCGTTCCATCGAATGCGGTGACGACGTAATGGTCACCCAAGGCAGGCGCGGATTCAGCCTGACCTTCGAACTCGGCCGCCAGCGAAAACGTGCCCGTCTTTTCGCCGCTCTTGACCAGCGCGATGATCGCATCGCCAATCTCGCGCGAGCCGTAATGGCGAATCTTGTAGCTCGTGATCCGTTCGTTCGGCAATGCCGCACGTGCACGCTCAACGAATGCATCGACGCTTTCCTGGGGTGCAGGCATATCGATTAGTTAGCCTCGCCGCGCAATTGTTCAATGATGGCAGGATTCTCGAGGGTGGAAAGATCCTGGGTAATCGGCTCATTGCGCGCAACGGCACGTAGCAGTCTGCGCATGATCTTTCCAGAGCGCGTCTTGGGCAGATTGTCCGCAAACCGGATGGTGTCGGGCTTGGCAATCGCCCCTAACTGCTCACCGACCCAGCTGCGAAGCTCGTCGGATAGCGCCGCGCTGGCCGCAGCGACCGGTCGGGCACCATTGAGTACCACATAGGCAAACACCGCCTCACCCTTGATTTCATGCGGCTGACCGACAACAGCCGCTTCGGCCACTCGCGGATGTGCGACCAGCGCCGATTCGATCTCCATCGTGCCGAGGCGGTGTCCCGCCACGTTCAAGACGTCGTCGATGCGCCCCATGATCCAGTAATAACCATCGGCATCGCGATGCGCGCTATCGCCCGCGACGTAGTAGCGATTCTGGAATTTCTGCCAATAGGTTCTGAGGTAGCGATCGTTATCACCCCAGATCGTCTGCAACATCGATGGCCAAGGCCGTTTGACGACCAGATAGCCGCCCGCGTCAGGCTGCGTGACCGACTGGCCGGCGTCATCGACGATATCCACTTCGATGCCGGGCAGTGGCAGCGTGCAGGAACCGGGTTTGGTTGCCGTCAGGCCAGGTAGGGGCGAAATCAGGATGGCACCGGTCTCGGTCTGCCACCAGGTATCGACGATTGGACAGCGCTCGCGACCAATGACGCGGTGATACCAGATCCACGCCTCAGGGTTGATAGGTTCACCAACCGAGCCTAACAACCGGATCTTGCTCAGGTCGTGCGACTGTGGAATCGCGTCGCCTAGTTTCATCAACGCACGAATTGCGGTCGGTGCCGTGTAGAGGATCGTGACTCCGTGCCGTTCACAGATCTTCCAGAATCGTCCGCCGTCCGGAAAGGTGGGCGCGCCCTCGTAGATCATGACGGTCGCGCCCGCCGCGAGTGGCCCATAGGCGACATAACTGTGCCCGGTGACCCAGCCAACGTCCGCCGTGCACCAGAAAACATCTTCGGGGCGCAGATCGAATACCCACTCACTCGTTAGTTTGCAATTGAGCAAGTAACCGGCACTCGAATGCTGGATCCCTTTCGGCTTGCCCGTGGAACCCGAGGTATACAGCAGGAACAAGGGGTGATCCGCAGCGACCGGAACCGCTGTGAAGTCCGGCGATTGCGTGGCAACGGCTTCGTGCCACCACAGATCGCGCCCCGCCTGCATCGCAATGTCCTGGCCCGTACGTCGGTACACCAGCGCATGCTCGATGGTCGGACAACCCAGCGACAGCGCTTTATCCGCCGCACTTTTCAGCTCGACGATCTGGCCGCCTCGCCAGCCGCCGTCGGCTGTGATCAGGAGGCGTGCGCCGGTATCCTCAATGCGGTCCTTCAGCGAGAGCGCCGAGAAGCCACCGAATACCACCGAGTGCACCGCACCAATTCGGGCGCAGGCGTGCATCGCGATGATTGCCTCCGGAACCAGCGGCAGGTAGATCACCACCCGATCGCCCGCCTGCAGACCCAGCGAGTGCAGCGTATTGGCCAGACGCCCCACTTCCGCATGCAGCGCGCGGTACGACAAGCTGCGCGTGTCGCCCGGCTCGCCCTCGAACACGATCGCAGTCTTATTACCTCGCTCGACCAAATGTCGATCGAGACAATTGGCCGAAACGCTCAACTCGCCGTCCACGAACCAGCGGTAATTGGGCGCTTTTGATTCATCCAGCGCTCTTGTGAACGGCTTGTGCCATGCGATGTGCTGGCGTGCCAGGCCTGCCCAGAAACCGACGTGATCCGCCGCGGCGCGCCGCTGCAGCTCCGCCAGGGCGTCCGCCTTCAGTTGGGCCTGCTGAGCGAAGGTCGACGGCGGTGCGAAGACTCGCTTTTCGATCAGGACCGATTCAATATTCTGTTGTTTTTCCACAGGTTTTCCGCAGGTGTAATCCGTAGAGGATACCTCACCCGCGCGCGGCACCCAAAACCCGCGTCGACGTCGCCATGAGCAGTAGTGGACCGGGCCTGGCGGGGGCTAGATTGAGGCGGGCGGCGCGACTCGATCGGCCGATCGCAAGCTCGCGGTGCCGTTTGCTAACAACTTGCGCCACCCCACCGCCGGCAGCACGGTGCTGTCCGGTACTGGAGCCCCACGAAAGTCAATTTTTGTATGTGTCGCGAAGTTGGCGCTTCTCTCACGTGAATTACGCTGCGGCATCGCGACAGGGCCGATACCGTGATTCGCACGCTTTCCCTGATTGCGATGTTGCACCACGCCTGTAACTATGTATGTAAATTCCTAGTGCAACACCGAAACGCGACACTACACCGACCAGATACCAAAAACAGTGATCCCGCCTCTCAACAGCCTTCTGCTCGCGCGCCATGGAGCGGTCCTCGCGGCTTGCGCAGTGCTGTTGTGTCTGGTCGCATGCGGTCGTACGTCGCGGCAGGCAGAAGTGGTGCTCGCAGAAGCACGCTACGACATCGCCGCGGGCAGACCGGCAATTGTCGAGCAGGCGCTAACACCTGGCGCGTATTCAATTTCGATTCGCGAGGATGGCATCGATCTTGCGACGCAAGTCACGGCCGCTGGCGATTCGGTTCGGGTCGAAGACCCGATCGAACGTCACGGCAGGCAAATGGCCTATCTGGTACTTCCTAACAAAGCGGTAGTGAAAATCGAACTGAGCAGTACCGATCACCGCAGCAAGACTGGCCATGCGTTCCTCGAGGTCGTACGCTGGGTCCGCGCGCGCGCCGATAGCCCATCAATGTCTGAGCTCGGCGACCGCAGCTTTAGCCAGGCGCTAGAAGAACAGACTCGTGAAAAGGATCAGTGGTCAAAGCGAGCGGACAAATCTCTCAACGATGCGATTCGATACTACTCGGACGCTGCAGATGATCTCGCTGCCGAAGCAGCTCTTTATACGCGTGGCCGCTATGCGTACCTGTTAGCGGGCGATTGGCCGGCCGCCGAGAGCTATGCCAGCGCCGCGCGTGCTATCGCGAAGAAGCGTCACGATCCAATCGCACGCGCCCGTGCGGATGTGCTCAGCGCGTCGGCGCAGATCGAGCAGGCCGGTGAATTGACAGGCGATCAAGCGCGGCGCAAACACCGTGCATTACTCGCATCTGCGGAAAAGCTGCTTGCTGCAAGTGAGCAGGACTTCGCGGCGGCCTCATTGCCGATCGATCAAATTGCCGCCCTGACGTTTCGTGGCGTGAGCCTCTGGTCTGCTCGCAACGCTGACGAAGCCCGCGCCGCTTTCGTCAGCGCGGCAGATCTCGCACGCACCAACAAGGACGCGTTCTCTGAAGTGCGCGCGCTCGGCAACCTGGCGTGGTTGGACTTCGAGCGCGCGGACGTGCACGCGGCAGCGGCTGAGTACGAAAGGCTGCTGGAAATCATTGAGCGTGACAGGCAACCGGACCTGTATGCGTCCCACGTTGCCAACTATGGTCTGTGCCTGGTTTCTCTCGGTGAATTCGACCGTGCCTTGCAGCTCCACAACGAGGCGCTTGAAATGTTTGCACGGCTTCACGACGACAATGGTCGAGCGAAGCAACTACTGGCGATTGGCGGACTACTTTTACGATCTGGCGATCCCGAACGAGCACTTGACACCTTGCAAGCGAGCCTAGCTCTCCTGGAGCAGCAGAAAGATCAGTTCGCAGTCGAAAGCGTGCTTCGCTTGGCAGGAAATGCCGCGGCCCACATTGGTGATTCGTCGCTCGCTCTGAGCTATCACTCCGGTTTGCTGAAGAGGACGCTCGATCGACGAACCGCCTTGCTCACGAAGATTCTCGTGGCAGGCGACCTAAGATCGTTGGGCAGGCTGGACGGCGCTGACGAGGTGCTGGCTGAGGTCACTGGGCAAACAGATGCGGCAATCCTCGGTCCCGCGCTGATCGAACGAGGCCTGCTGCGGGAAGCACAACGGCGATATCCTGCCGCGGCGAGCGATTTTGCCAAAGCTGACGCGCTCTACGCCGACCTGGATTTAGCCTATCCGAGGATCGAAACCAATACCGGACTGTCACGAGTTGAGCTTGCCCTGGGGAACACGGAGCGCGCAATCGACGCTGCCGATATGGCCATATCGATCGTCTCGTCGATCAGGATGCGTGCGGCGAATCCGGAGTTACGAGCACGCTTTGTGGCGAGCGAATATTCACCCTACGAGACCAAGATCGCCGCGCTTTTGGATCAGGCCAACAAGGCTGGCGGCAATGACCAACCCAGGATACTTCAGGCACTCTTTACCGCCGAGGATATTCGCGCGCGCTCGCTGCGCGAAATGTGGTCGCAGTCCGCGGAGCGGCGGAACGAAAATGCCGACGCAGATCAACTGCGCGACAACCTAACAATCCAGCAATTGCGCTTGGAAAATCGTCTGCAACGCTATCCGCGTGATGACCCGCGGGCCCTCGAGCTTCGTCGCAGCATTGAAGAACTGCGGGCCAAAATTGACGGGAATGCCATACAGGTTAGAGGTCGCGAAAGTTCGACATCTCTTGAGCGTACTTTTGGGAAACGTGGCAGCGAGTTGCAACGGAAAATTCCAAATGACACGACCATTCTTTACTTCTTCGTCGGCGACAAAGAATCGACGGCCTGGATCATTTCACGAGAATCGTTAGCGTACCGCAGCCTGCCAAACCGTTTGGCGCTCACCACATTCGTTGATGATTGGGTCGAGAGCCTCCGTCAACGCCCAGGCTCGAGCATCGTCCCGAGTACATCACGACACACCCTCGCCTCGCTGCAGGAACTGGAGCGCCTGGTTGACGGTCTGGGCAAACCCAAGCTCGTGATCGCGGCAGATGGGCCGCTGAATGCGCTGCCCTTTGCGTCGCTCGGCCTAAAGAATGGCAACGAGACTGCCGCCTGGATAGACCGGTTCGAGATCGGTTTCGTCCCGTCCCTCTCGTTCGCGACGCAGAGTCATGACAACTCGAAGAATCGCCAGACCCGCGTCGCGATCGTCGCGGATCCGGTTTATGCGAAAGATGACTTGCGCCTCACCGGACTAACAAGCGAGCACGAGAAGAATCGCGTCGCGTCGCGCAGCGCGGATTTGACCTCCCAATTCGTGCGACTGCCTTTCTCTTCGATCGAGGCCGCCTCTGTCGCAGCGGAGTTCAAGCCAGCAGACTTAGTCACGCTGACGGGCTTTGCCGCGAACGCTGAGAACGTTGCCAAGTTGCCGTCCCGAGACCTGCGAGTGCTGCATTTTGCGACGCACGCGCTGACGCGCGCGGACTCACCTGGGATGTCGGCGCTATACCTGAGTGCATTTCGACCGAACGGCCTGCCGACCGACCGATCGAGTTTATCCGCCGATGACATTTACCGCTTGGGCTTGCGAGCCGATCTGGTCGTACTGAGCGCTTGCTCCACCAACCAGGGCAGAAATGTGCGAGGCGAAGGCGTGCTGGGTCTCACGCACAGCTTCCTGGCGAATGGCTCAGGAGCCGTTGTCGCGACCCTTTGGCCCGTCGATGATGCCCAGACCTCGCTGTTCATGCGCGAGTTCTATCGCACTTACCGATCTGGAGCTTCGCCACCGGCCGCGCTCCGCGCAGCACAGCAGAGCGCGCGGCAGTCATCGAGCGCTCGCCGCGATGCGCTCTGGGCGAGCTTCGTCGTGCGTGAGAGCAGCATCCATTAGATTGTTTTGATCCAGTAAGAGACCAGAACCGGAGGAGGATGGAACGATGATATCGAAACTAACTATGGCAGTGACTTGTAGTGCTGCCATTCTGGCGCTGGGTGCGGCGAGCACCACAGCACTCGCGAAGGACGCCGATTCAGTCATGTCCCCATATATTGGATATGAGATCACAATCGACGAATCGGAACAGGAGGGACACGTACCAACGGGCGGCAAGCTCACCCTGATCTACGACTCGGAGGACGATGTCTATCGGGCATGCACCAGATCGTCGTCCAAACAGAAGTCGCCGTGGCAAGAGGATTGGCGGACGCCGTGCGGTGTGGCGCTCAATCTCGTGAAGGGAAACCGTTACTGCAGCATGAGCGATGTGAAGGCCGGCAACGCCGAAGTACTCTCGACATGTCATCGTCTGCGAAGTCGCGACGTCGCCATGCACCCGTCAACTGTGAAAGGTGGCCTCGAACTACATGACGTGATGGTCTTTCTGCTGCAGCCAGAGGGCAAGAGCCCGCGGGGAGGTATTGCGATGCTGCTGGATTCACCCGCCCGCGTCACCCACAACGGCATCATTCACGGCGTACCCGATTGATTGCTGTCGGATAGCCGGACCAGGCACGACAATTCATGCATCGCAATGCATCGAATATGGTGTTGCATTGCCGTCGCTGGGGTCCTGACTACCAGTGGCATGGCTGCCGATCGGCCCGCACTCTGCGGGTCGATCGGCGATTTTGCAGCGGCAGGCGCGCGGACGCCGGCTGAGGTAGCCGAGTACCTGCAGTCTCTTGGCGCTAACGAGAGATTCGATCTACGCAAAGCCTGCGCACGGTGGGCGGCGCTGGACGACCCCCATGGTCAGCGCCAACGTGCTGCGTATGACGACTTGATACCCGCACCACGCTTCATTTTATTCCCGAGCGCAGACACGCCGATTGTTACTCTGGTCGCACAACTGGAGCGCGATCGGCTAGTCCGCGCTGTGGCGCAGTTCCGCAGCTTCGTAGCAGTTGAGTACAGCGTACCCCTGACCGCTGCAGCATTGTTAGAGCGGCTCGCCACCCCACGGATCAGCTACTTCGAACCCGACTGCGACGGACCCGATTTTGTGACGACCAGCGCGGCGCCGGCACTCACCGGGGGCGCGCTGCCGGCAGCGTCCCGCTGCTGGCAGCGCAGCGCACGCGCGAGCTTTCCGAACGATCCCTGTACCGATGAGCTGTGGGGCCATACATACATTGGCTGGGATCCTGGGGTTGCGGCGAAATCACTACCAAGATTGGTCGCCGTGCTGGACTCCGGCATCGACATGCATCATGAAGATCTGGCCGGCAGCCTGTGGGTCGACGATAAGGCGCGCGTTGGTCGACAACTCACCCTGCAGCTACCTTGCGCATCGAGCGTTGGTTGTTACCCACACGGTACGCAGATGGCAGGCACGATCGCCGGGCGCATGAACAATGGCGTCGGTGTCGTTGGCGTCGCACCCCACAGCAAGCTCATGCCGGTTGTCATCAGTCGGGTAGAGCACGGCAATCTCGTGCGCCTGTCCATGATTGCGAGTGCGATCGAAACGGCGGGCACGAATGGCGCCAACATCATCAATATCAGCGCCAAGTGGCCCGTGGACAGTCGCGCCATTCGCGAAGCCGTGGTCAAGGCAACCGGAGCGGACGTGCCGCAGCGGCTCCTGGTGACGGGTTATACATCGAGCTTCGCCTGGGATGAGAGCCTGCACGAGACCTATCCTTCCCGGTATCGCTGTCTGCCCGGCGTGATCGCTGCGGTGCCCGGCGACGCGCGGGGCGAGGACCTCGGGCATGCCAAAGCAGCGCACGCCGCTGCGACTGACAGCCGATTGCGCGCACCCGGCGTAGACATCGTCGTCACGACAACTCACAATCAGGACGGGAGTTACGCGCTTGCGCAAGCGGCGGGCGCGTCGAGCGCATCAGCGTATCTGGCAGGAGCGGCCGCCCTCACTTGGGGTACCGCGCCGCTCGATCGGTGTAGCGCGAGCCAAATCAAGAACATTCTGTTCTGCAGGAGCAAACGAACTGAAGCATCCCCGTATCCTTGGGTCCACGTCGAGTTTCTGCGTGAGCTTTCCACATTGGGCGCCGGTGCCTCGTGTGCGGATGCGATCGCGGCGCTGGGCTGCGGGCCTTGATGCGAGCGATCCTGCGGTGCCGCTCGCAGGATTGGCAACGTGACCGACCTGCCGGCATTGGCAGAGCAGGCCCTCGGCGGTAATCGAGATGCGGAAGCGGCAGTCGTCGCCGCCCTGCGCCCCGGACTTGTCACGCTGCTTCGCTACGGCCGTTTCAACCGTTACATCGACGTCGAAGACCTGGTCCAGGACACGTTGCGCGTGGTCATCGAAGCGCTGCGCGCCCGCACCATCAACGAACCGGACAAGATAGTGGCCTACGCGGCGCAGACGGCGCGCATGTTACAGCTCAACTGGCTACGCAAGTCTTTCCGCCAAAAGACGGTCGTGGATTCCGACTTGGTCGCCGAACGGGCCCTGGAAGAAGGCATCGAGACGTCCGAACCCGACGATGAACACCTGGCTCGCGCGATCGTCAGGCTGCTGCAGGAACTGCCACACGAACGCGATCGCCTCATCCTGATGCGCCACTACATCGACAATGTGGACAAGCCCACACTGTGTCTCGAGTTGGGTCTCACGCACCTGCACTTCGATCGGGTATTGTTCCGGGCGCGGAACCGATTCAAGCATCTGGTCGAGCGCGAGGGTCCGCGCTTCGGGCTGCAACCCGGCGCGCTCGGACTGACGCTACCGACGTTGCTATTGCCTTGGATTCTGAGAGGATTCCTCAGTTGACGACACAATACCCTCATGGCTGTTACCCCTAAGGACAACCCTGCTGATCTGCAGTTGGCCATGGATCGCTACCTGGCCGGCAATATGTCAGATCAGGAACGAGCCGAATTCGAAACCTGGATCGTTGGCAACCCCGAGACTGCGTCGACCCTCAAGACCGATCGGCAAATCCGCAGGGGTTTGCTGGTCGCCAAGAGCCGGGGTTGGCTGCCGGGCGGCAAGCCGGCGGCAACCGTCGACGCCAACCGCACTGCAAGGTCACTGCCATCACGCTCGTTGTTAGCTGCGTCCGTTGCAGCCATGGCAATGGTCGGTAGCCTTGGCTGGTGGGCGGGCGAGCGCGAAGGATTGCGCCAGGCCTCGCCCGTGCCCGCGATCGCGCAAGGGGGCACCACCAGTCAGGTCGTTAGCTTGGGACGCTACCGTGGTAGTCAGGCGCCAGATATCGAACTCGCACTGGCCGACGTACCCGATCATCTGGTCGTGCAACCGGATGTGGTAACACTCACGTGCGACGATGGCAGCCTGGCACTTGCCTGCGACAATGGCCAACCGCCGGCCAGATCACAATATGCCAAGTACGACGTCGAAGTGATTCGGCGCGTCGGCGCGCTGCCCGTGTGGCACTCCGATCTGCAGGTTCCCGCGACCACCAGTCCGCTCACGTTCGTGATCCCCGCGCGGGACCTCGAGGCGGGCGACTACGATATGCTGGTTCGCGGCTCGTCAGCGACGCACGAAGAAGTCGTGGGTCGCTACTGGCTCAGGATCCGGCCGGGAGCGTAGCGGGACCCGCTACGGGCTGGACAAGCGCCCCGCTTGTCGCCTCAACATCGGTCCGAACTTGCGCTTGTCGCAGAACGTCTCGAGGCCGACCGTATCGATGGCGCCGCGCGTCAGTTCCGTATGCTGCACGTCGAGCGGCACGTTGCAGGCAATCTCAGTGAGTCGGCGCGCCAAGAATGCCGCGTCCCGATGCTGCGTGAGCTTCGCCGCCAGCGTGCGCGCACCGCGTATCGGTAACGCCGCGACGCTGTCGAGATTGTCGTAGAGCTCCTCGAGCGAGGCAAACTCCTTCAGCAGCGGACCGGCGGTTTTCGGCCCAACGCCAGGCACGCCCTTGATGTTGTCGACACTGTCACCGGTCAGTGCAAGATAGTCGGGGATGCGCTCGGGCTGCACGCCAAATCGTTCCTCGATTTCGTCGTACCGGTAGCGGGTGTTACTCGCATAATCCCAGAAGACGTCGCCTGCTCGAATGATCTGCGCCAGATCCTTGTCGCGCGTCACGATGGTCGTTCGCACGCCCAGTGTCCGGGCGCGGGTCGCCAAGGTGCCGATGATGTCATCGGCTTCGTATTCGGGACTGCCAAATTCACGCACGCCTAACAATCGGCAAAACTCGCGACAGCAAGCGAACTGCAGCTTGAGATCCTCGGGCGCCGGATCGCGATTGGCCTTGTACGCCGGATAGATCCTGTTGCGAAATGACGTCATCACGCTTTCATCGAAAGCCACAGCGATGAACTGCGGTTTTGCACGTTCGAGCAGATCGCACAGAAAGCGCGCGAACCCAAAGGTAGCGTGGGCGGCATTGCCGTCGACATCGGTCATGTCGGGCGGCATTGAGTAGTACGCCCGGAAGACGTAGACCGACGCGTCGATGAGATAGAGCAAGAATCCCCCCGACTACGGCAGTGCGGCTACATCAGCCAATGCTTGATCCGCGCATGCAACGGCGAACTACGCGGGAAATGCGCCAGCAAGTACTCCATCTGATCGGCCAAGACCCGTCGGCCCTTGAGGAACACGTACTCTGCGTAGGTCGGCGTGAAGGGCACCGCGATGAGCTGCATCCTGGCCTGCTCAGGAGTGCGCGACGCTTTCAGGTTGTTACAGCGGCGGCAAGCGGTAACCACATTGGTCCATACATCCACGCCACCCTGGCTGAACGGGCGTACGTGATCGCGCGACAGATCACGTAACGAAAACCGCTGGGCACAGTACATGCACAGATAGCCGTCGCGGCGGAAGAGTGTCTGGTTGTTGAGCGGCGGCACATAATCGCGCCGGGTGTTGCCGGGGTTGCCCGTGTGCCCGACCGTTGCGACGATGGAGTTGACGTCGAGCACCGTGCGCAGCCCCGACTGCGCGTTCACGCCACCATACAACTTGAAGATCGAACTACCACAGGTATAGGCCACCTGTTCCTGGTGGTAGAGGCGAGCCGCCTCCTTGTAATCGATCCACTCGAGCGGCATGCCGGACACGTCGGTCCGCAGGACGAGCTGGGACAACGAGCACCCCTCTGCCTGCACTACCTGCAGATCGTCTTCGTCAAGTTGTGGCGCCATGGTGCTCATGTGGCCTGTAAGATACGGCAGCCGTGTGCGAGAATTCAACGGCGCATAGCGTCCATTCGATAAGGGAGTCACGCTCTCGTGGTCATTGAACCACGGGCGACCCCAAAGGAAGACTGCAAGCCCATGCCCACTACCATCGGCGCGCTGCGGGAGCGCGCTCCCGGCGAGACCCGTGTCAGCATCGTGCCCGAGGTGGCCGACAAGCTCGTGGCAGCCGGTACTCAGGTGCTGATCGAGCGCGGCGCCGGCACGACCGCGCAGTTCCCCGACGCGCTCTACAAGAAGAACGCCTGGGCGGATTCGCCGGAGGCCGTACTCACCGCCGTTGACGTGTTGCTCACCGTCGCACCGCTCAGCGTCGATGCGATCGGTCGACTCAAGCCCGGGGCGGTGGTGGTCGGCTTCATGCAGGCGCATGCTCGCCGTGACGAGGTGCAGGCACTGCGAGACCGCAAGATCACAAGTTTTGCGGTCGAACTCATTCCCCGCATTTCCCGCGCCCAGTCGATGGACGCGTTGTCGTCGCAAGCTGCGATCGCCGGTTACAAGGCCGTACTGCTGGCGGCGAATGCACTCGATAAATTCATGCCGATGCTAACGACCGCGGCCGGCACGATTCGGCCGTCGCAGGTGCTGGTGATTGGCGCTGGTGTTGCAGGCTTGCAGGCTATCGCCACTGCGCGACGGCTAGGCGCGGTCGTCGAAGCGTACGACGTACGCAGCGCAACCAAAGAACAGGTGAAATCGCTCGGTGCGAAATTCGTCGAGACTGGCGTCACAGCCGAGGGTCAAGGCGGCTACGCTCGCGAACTCACCGCCGAGGAGCGCGCCAAGCAGCAAGAAGCCCTCGATGCACGCATCGCGGTCGCAGACGCGGTGATCACGACGGCGTCGGTTCCGGGCCGCAAAGCGCCGATCATCGTGACCCGCGCCGCTGTGGAGCGCATGAAACCCGGTGCCGTCATTATCGATATCGCGGCGGAGCAGGGCGGCAACTGCGAGCTGACTCGGGCTGGCGAGACAGTGCTGCATCAAGGCGTCAAGATCGTCGGGCCCATCAATCTGCCCGGTCAGCTGGCGCACAACGCCAGCGAAATGTACGCGCGCAATCTCTTCAATTTCCTGCGCCCGGCCATCGGTGCGGAAGGCCAACTCGCGATCGACTGGCAAGACGAGGTTTTCCGCGATGCGTGTCTGACGCATGACGGCGCAATCAAGCATGAAGCCACCCGCCAGGCGCTGGGCGGCTGACGCCCCACCACCCAATACTTACGACTGAAGGTTTGCCACCATGACCGGGATCGTCGCTCTCTACATCTTCATGCTCGCCGCATTCACCGGCTATGAAATCATTGCGCGCGTCCCGGTGATCTTGCACACACCGCTCATGTCGGGCTCCAATTTCGTGCACGGCATCGTGTTGGTGGGTGCCATGGTCGCGCTCGGCAACGCCGATACCACGCTCGAGAAGGTCATCGGTTTCACGGGCGTTTTGTTAGGTGCGGGAAATGCCGTCGGCGGATATGTGGTCACTGAGCGCATGCTCGAGATGTTCAGATCGAGCGGCGCCAAGGCCAAGCAGAAAGGGTCGCACTGATGCTTGGCGGTTTTGACGCAAGCTTCGTCGTCCAGGCGAGTTATTTCGTCACAGCGGTGCTGTTCATCATGGGCTTGAAGCGCATGAGCTCACCGGTCACGGCGCGCAGCGGCATTCTGTGGGCGGGTGCCGGCATGGTCGTCGCCACGCTGGTCACCTTCCTCTACCCGGGGATGTCCAACTACGAACTGATTATCGCCGCAATCGTGATCGGCTCGCTGCTGGCCTGGTGGAGTGGCAAACGCGTTGCCATGACGGACATGCCGCAGATGATCGCGCTCTACAACGGCATGGGCGGCGGCGC